>CAJVYZ010000496.1 GCA_913009915.1 uncultured Gemmatimonadota bacterium
TATCAGTGTGACTGGAGTTCAGACGTGTGCTCTTCCGATCTCGAGTGGACACGGTAGCCGCGGATCTCATCGCCACGAAATGGGATCTGCTGACCCCGACTGTTCTGGAACTGACCGACAGCAACGCCGCATTCTCGGGAATCGACCTCGCAGCCCGCGACGGATCCGGTGTATTCAGGGTCACTCCGTTGGGTGACGGCGACCATTTCGAACTCGAGGCACTCGGTCTCGGAATCAGGGATTTCTATGGATTGCTGCAGCGGGACACTACCAGTGTGGGGGGCTCGTTCGCGGCCAATCTCCTCCTCGGCGGTACCCGGGAGATGCCGCGCATCACCGGGACGGTGCAGGTGGCCGACGCCACGCTCCTGGATTTCCGCGGGCCTCTCGCCCGGGCCGTGATCCGGTACCGGGATAGGATTCTGGACGCCGATATGGTGCTGTGGCGTACCGGGCAGCCGGTATTGCGGGTCGACGCCCAACTCCCCGTCGACTTGTCCCTCGCCCGGTTGCCTGACCGCCGCGTCGACGGGCCGCTCAAGGTTCGGGTTGTGGCGGACAGTGTGGACCTGGGTGTCTTCGACGCATTTTCGCGGAGCGTCGACCAGCTACGGGGATTGCTGGTCGCCGACGTCGAAATCCGGGGTACTTGGGAGGAGCCGAGTCTTGCTGGCGAATTGGCCATCGCCGACGGGCGGGGCCGGGTCGAGGGCCTGGGGGTCGAGTTCCACGATATTCTGGGTCGCGCCCATCTCGCGGGCGACTCCATTGTCATCGATACGTTGCGTATCGGTGGGGAAGGTGGCGTCATGGACGTGGCCGGATGGGTGCGCCTGGAGCAACTCACCCGGCCGATTGTCAACCTCGACATTCAGGCGCAGAACATCCTGGTGATCGACGCGCCTGACTTCCTCACGCTGTTTGCCTCGGGGCAGCTCAGCCTTGTCGGGCCCTTTACTCAGCCGGTCCTGACGGGAACCGGCACGGCAAACCGAGGCGTGTTGTACTTCGCCGACCTGGTCAACAAACGGGTGCTCGATCTCGAGGACCCGGAGAACGCCGACCTGGTTGATCTCTCCTATATCCGGGAACGCCGCTTGGGTTCGCGGTTCCAGAACCGGTTCATCGATTCCCTGCGGATCATCGACCTCGATCTCCGGGTGCAGGACGATTTCTACCTCCGTTCCACGGAAGCCAATATCCTCCTGGAGGGCGACCTCCGGGTCAACAAGGTCCGGCGCGAGTATCGTATGTCCGGCGATCTCCGGATGTTGCGGGGTCGCTACCAGTTGCGGATCGGTAATCTGGTCAACCGTAACTTCGACGTAATCCAGGGCAGCATCCGGTACTTCGGTACGCCCGACCTCGATGCGCAACTGGACATCGTCGCTGAGCACCGGGTCACCCCGGTCGACCGGAGCGAGCAGATTCCGATCGTGGCGACAATTTCCGGGACGATGCGTGCTCCGCGCCTTACCCTGACGAACCGGGACGGGCCCCCGATCTCGCAGTCCGATCTGGTGTCGTACCTCATGTTCGGGAAACCGGCGTTCGACCTGAGTGGCGGGCAGAACCAGACCAGTGAGGAAGGGGCCCTGGCTTGGGGTTTGGCGGCGCTCTCCTCCGCGTTGTCGTCGGAGGTCGAGCGGACCCTGATCTCCGACATCGGCCTGCCGATCGACTACCTGCAGATTCGGCCAGGTGCGACGCCGATAGCGGGCAGCTCGGTCACCGCCACCCGCATTTCCGCCGGCTGGCGCCTGACCCGACAGCTCTTCATCACCCTGAGTGCCGGGTTCTGCCCCAACGATCAGCTGCTGAACTACAAGGCATTGGGCGCCAGCCTGGAGTGGCGGTTTGGAGGCCAGTGGCGCTCGTCCGTCAGTCTGGAACCCGTGGAAGCGTGTGAGTTGGCGACCCAGTCATCGGGACTATACCCAACCCGGTATCAAATTGGTGTCGACTTGTTGTGGGAAAAGGAGTACTAGTGCGACGGGCGCTCCTCATTACCAACCCGGCTGCGGCCCGCACCCAACCACAGATCGTTGGCTCGGTCGTCGATGTGCTCCACCGGGGTGGTTGGGAGGTCGAGGTGCAAGCCACCGGAGGGCCGGGCGATGCCCGGCTGTTCGCTGCCGAGGCGGTCGACCAGGCCTTCGATGTCGTCGCGGTGTTCGGTGGTGATGGCACGACGATGCAGGCGGCGTCGGCCCTCGTGGGGACGGATCTGGTCCTGGGGTTGATTCCCGGGGGGACCGGCAACCTGCTGGCGGGCAATCTCCGAGTGCCGGCGGCACCGGTGAGGGCCGCTGAGACGATCGTGGCCGGCCACGTGCGCCGCATCGACCTCGGGCGGATGGAGTGTCAGGGCACGATCCAATATTTCGCGGTCGCGTGCGGCGCCGGGTTCGACGCGCGGGTGATGATCGAAACGCCGTCCGAGCTCAAGCACCGGTGGGGAATGGGGGCCTACCTCGCTACCATCTTCAAGCTGCTCGACCATCTCAAGAGCGCCACGCACCTCATTACGGTCGACGGAATGGAGTACGAAGCCCGAGCCGCGCTGGTGATCGTGGCCAACTGCGCCGAGGTGGTGCCGCCGTTCATCAAATTCCGTCACGGCATCTCCCCGGAAGACGGGTTGCTCGATGTGATCGTCGTGCGAGCGGACAGTCTGGTAGATACGGTCATGGCCGTCCGCGACCTGCTGCGTTACGGCACGGACGACCCGACCAGCGCCGGATTCGTGGGCTACGCCCGGGGTGAATCGATCGAGGTTCGATCCACTCCGGTCCAGCCCGTGCAAATCGACGGGGACCCGGGGGGCCACACGCCGTTTACGGTGCAGGTGGTACCCAAGGCCATTCACGTTTTAGATCGGAAGAGCACACGGCTGAAATCCAGTCACACTGATATAGCTCGTATGCCGTTTTCTGCTT
>CAJVYZ010000497.1 GCA_913009915.1 uncultured Gemmatimonadota bacterium
CTCACCGGCACCGACCCCGACCGCCTGGCCGAGGAGAAGGAGCGAGGTCTCACCATCGATCTCGGGTTCGCGTCGGCCGATCTGCCCTCCGGACGGGGAGTGGCGTTCATCGACGTGCCGGGCCACGTCCGCTTCCTGAAGAACATGCTCGCGGGAGTCGGGAGCGTCGACGCCTGCCTGTTTGTGGTCGCCGCCACCGAAGGGTGGAAGCCCCAGTCCGAGGAGCACCTGAGGATCCTGTCGCTCCTCGGTATCGAGCACGGGATGATCGCCCTCACCAAGGCGGGCCTGGCCGACGAGGAACTTCGCGAGCTGGCGGCAATGGAGATTGCCGATCAGGTGGCCGGCACCTTCCTCGAGGATGCTCCGATCGTGGAAGTCGACGCTCTCGAAGGTACCGGCATCGACGATCTCGTCGCCGCCCTCGACGCCCTTCTCGAGGTGACGCCCACCGCAACCGACCACAAGCGACCACGGCTCTGGATCGACCGTGTGTTCGCGGCGAAGGGGTCGGGCACGGTGGTGACCGGCACCTTGACCGGGGGCCTGCTCCGGGTCGACGACGAACTCTCGGTTCTTCCCCTCGGCCAACCGGTGCGCATCCGCGGGATGCAGAGCCTCCACACCAATCGTACGAAGGTGGGCCCGGGGAACCGGCTGGCGCTCAACCTCAGCGGCGTGAGCCACGATCAGATGAGCCGGGGCGATGTGCTCGTCCGAGCTGACCAATGGCACGTGACCCAACGTTTCGACGGGAGGCTCCACGTCCTCGACGCACTCGATCATTCCGTGACCCGTCGGGGCGCCCACGTCGCCTATCTCGGATCCGGCGAGTATCCGGTCCGGGTCCGGGTGCTGGGCCCCTCGCAGATCCAGCCCGGATCCGAGGGCGCGGTACGAGTGCACCTGCCGGTGGGGCTACCGCTGCTCCCCGGCGACCGGTTCATACTGCGCGAATCGGGTCGGGGCGAGACTCTCGGAGGCGGTGAGATCCTCGACGTCGATCCTCTCGTCGCTGCTTCCAAGGCTTCACCCGACCGATCGGTGGAGAGGGTGATCGCCGAACGTGGGCGGGTCGATGTCGACCATCTGTTTCGGCTGACCGGCGAACGACGCCGGCCCGACGTGGGCGACTGGGCCGTCGATCCCCATGAGCTGCAGGCGTGACAACGTGTAAGTGTAGCCGGTCGAGTCAAAGCCGGCAAAAGCGATGGTCCGTCCATCCGGAGAAACCGTCGGTCCCGCCCAATAGCCGGGGCGAGCCGTCAATTGGGAGATTTCCTTGCTGGTGATGTCTACCGCATAGATGTGCGACTCGAGGTAGGCGTCGTCGCCCTCTGAACCGCGCAGCCCATCGAAGACGATCGAGCGCGAATCTGGCGTCCAATCGAAGCCGGCGCCGGAGAACAGCCCATCGAAGCGGGCGCCGACGTTCCAGTCTCCTGATGTCAGCTCGCGCGGCGTGCCCGCATCGGCCGTAACAGCGAACAGGTGCACGAATCCAGGATCGGTGAAGCCCACCCGGTCTTGCCGGTAATGCAGTTGGTCGACAACTCTGGGAGCCTTGGTCCACTCCGCCCCCTCGGGCGGCGCCGGCATGTCGATGTCCCAGCTGCCCTTGTCGGGCACGACACTGACGAAGGCAATCGACTTGCCGTCCGGCGACCATTCCGGATTGCGAGGCGCGTGCTCGATGCGCGTTATCTGGGAGCTGGCGCCCTCGGCGTCCATCCAGCGTACGTAGACCTGAGAACCTTTCGGCTCGCCCTGGGCCAAGTACAGGATTCGGGTCCCGTCGGGCGACCAGCGCGCGCGTGACCCTTTCATCAGGAATCGATTGCGGGATCCATCCGCGTTCATGATCCACAGCGAGGACTCCCACTCGTCTTCCATCTTGTTCACCCAGCCGCGAGTGTAGATGATGGTAGACCCGTCCGGCGAAATCTGAGGATCGGCGACACGCTCCAGATCGAGGTAGTCGGCTATTTGGAGACGGAAGTCTTCGGTTTTGTCGTCTTGGGCCACGCCGGCCGCCAACGGAACTGTCAGGCCAACAAGAAGAAAAACGATAGTGCTACGCATGGTCCTTGGCTCGCTTTCTCGACGGTCGTAATCGCGGCGACGTGGGGTGAGGTGAGTACGTCATTCCGCTCCCCTTAGCGGTGACTCCGACGGGAGCGGTTGATGTGACGGCCACCCGGCCAGGGCAGCTCTCATTCGCTCTCCCAAAGTAGAGCCGGTTGAGAGGACCGTCCAGCCAGCCCGAGGTGGTGGCCCACCCGCCGCCCTGCTGCCCCGCTGCCCAGCTACTCCGCCATAATCCCCTCACCCCCCATGTGCTTCTTTAGCAGCCCCATCTGGCCGATGTGGTAGGTCTCGTGCATGGTCATGAAGGCCAGCTGGTGGCGCATGGTGGGGCTCTCGCCGGGGATGGGGAGGCTGGCCGGCGAGTCCAGCAGCGACTGCGCCACGTTGGGCAGTCCCGCCATCAGCAGGCCGGTGATCCGGTCGAAGTGCGCCGTGATCTCTGCCAGCGGCGGCACGGATCGTTTGCTGTCGAATTGGATGCCCTGGCCGAAGGCGGCGAACGGGCCCCAGGCGACTTCGGGGACTTCGATCTTGAGCATGGCGGTGAGGCCGTGCCGGCCGATGGTGACGTGGCCTGCCAGGCGATCGAATGGGTTGGTGGTCTCGCTCGCCCGGTGGCCTGCCTGGTGCTGGCCAACGTCCTTGACCGCGTTGCCGAACAGCCAGGTGTTGTAGCCGAGGATGGTGACGGCGGAGTCGGTGGTGGACGTCATGGCAGGGTCCTTGGTGAGGCGTTCTCCGATTCTTCCAATCTGCGCGCTGGGGAGCGCGGATGGAAGTGGGCAACAAGCCGGTGGTTAGTGGCTGGTGGCTGGTGGCAGCCGTGCCGGCAAATACTTCAAGATTCAAGA
>CAJVYZ010000498.1 GCA_913009915.1 uncultured Gemmatimonadota bacterium
CCGAGCGGAGCGCCTGTGGCATGCCGTCGACCTGCAGGGCGATCAACTCGTCCAGATGGCGCTGGATGAGCCCCCGGATCTGTTTGTGACTCAACCCCTCGGTGGCGGGGTAGACCGGGAGCACGGTCCCGATCCCGGGACCGGTTTCCGCGTCCTCGCCGCTGCTCTCCGCCAGAACGACGAACTCGCGGGGCGACAACTGCCGGCCGTGATAGAACCTGACGGTGCCGGCCACCAGCAGCGTTTGACCCGGCCGAATGCTCCGTTCGAGGAACGGCTGCCCCGGCCAGGCACACTCCAGCAGACCCGACGCGTCGCGCAGCACGGCGCGGAAGATCTTGAGGCCCCGCCTCGTCGGTTGGATGCCGGTATCCACCACCTGACCCACACAAGCCACTTCATCCCCGACGCGGGCCTGGGCCAACGGGGTCACCTGCGAGGCGTCTATGTACCGGTGGGGGAGGTGCCACAGAAGGTCTTGCGCGGTAAACACGCCCAGCCGGGCGAAGGCTTCGGCCCGGCGGGTACCGATGCCCTTCAGGAACTGGATTTTCGTGTCTGCTCGCAGGGCACCCATCGATCAGGTCGCCGTGTCAGCCATCGTCGGTGAGGAGGTACCCGGCATAGATCGCCGGGTCGAACGGTTCGAGATCTTCCAGCCGCTCGCCCAGTCCGATGAAACGGATGGGGAGGTCGAGTTCCCGCCGCAGGGCCACCACGGCGCCGCCGCGGGCACTGCCGTCGAGCTTGGTCACGATGATGCCCGTCGGCGCTACGGCTTCAGAGAATCGCCGCCCCTGTTGGACGGCGTTCTGCCCGACGGTACCGTCGAGCACCAGGAGGGTTTCGTGTGGCGCACCCGGGATCCGGCGACCTACCACCCGGTGCACTTTCCGCAACTCGTCCATCAAGCCGTCCTGGGTGTGCAGCCGCCCCGCCGTGTCGATCAGCACCGTGTCGATGCCCCGTGCCGTAGCCGCATCGAGGGCATCGAAAGCCACCGCTGCGGGATCGCCACCAGCGATCCCGCTCACGCACGGCACGCCCAGCCGTTCGGCCCAGATCTCCAGTTGGGCCACGGCCCCCGCGCGATAAGTGTCGGCCGCCACAAGAAGTACCGAACGGCCCTCGCGCTGGAGCCGGTGCGCCAGCTTGGCGGTGGTCGTGGTCTTCCCCACCCCGTTGACCCCGACTACCAGAATGACCGTGGGTCCGGCGTCGGCCCGGCGCAGGTCGCCGGGCGTATCTCCGTCGGCCAGCAAGGATTGCAGCCGGTCGTCGAGGGCCTGATGGAGGTCGTCGGTCGTCTTGAGCGTCCCGCGGCGCACGTCCGCCTCGAGACCTTCGACCAGGTCCATGGTGGCGGGCACGCCGAAGTCCGCCTCGATCAACAACCGTTCCAGGGCTTCGAGGTCCTCGGCCCGAAGCCCACGAACCAACGCACCGACATCGGTCAATGCCAGCCGCTTGATGCGTCCCCACAAGCCCATCTTCTGTGCGCTGAGTCTCGTCCCTGCCATAGCCCTTCTGCGTTACCGCAGTCCCAGGTGCCGCCGGGCCAGCCACTCTGCGGCCAGGGCCAGCACGACCAACCCGAACAGCCACAACACCTCACGCGCGGACGTCCGCGTCGTCGACGCGACCGCCGCCGGCGTTCGCCGCTGTAAGGTAACCGGGCGCGGAAGCCATTCGTCGGAGTACGGCTCGACCGCCACCACGCCGCTGGCGCCATCAGGCGTCAGGTAGCGGTAGCGACCGACGGGGAGCCACACCCGGGCGTGTCCGGTCCCATCGAACGACAGGGTGTCGTCCACCACCGTCTGCCCATCATCGAACCGGATGGGGACGTCGGCCGCGTCGGCCGGGCCCATCCAACGGAACAGGAGGGGGCGCGCGTTGTGGACGATGCGTGCCACGGGAACCGCCACACCAGCGAGCGAGTCCGCCCCACCCAAGAGCCAGGAGGTCGTCGCCGCCACCCAGGACCGATAGCCCTGTTCGCTGCTCCCCCCGGGGAACGCCCAGCGCCAGAACCCGTCCGCCGCCACGGCAACGTACCGGAGCCGTCCACCACCACTGGCCCGCTCCCCCCGCTCGCCCCCGATGATGACCGGCCGGAGGGCACCGCGCCGTCCTTCCTGAGCCAACAGCCCCACCCATTCATCGTCCCTGACTTCGAGCGGGGTGATGCGAGCCGCGGGAGGAAAGGAATCGACTGCGATACCGACAAAGGCCTGACCCAGGGGAGAGACGGATCCCGGCGTCAGGTACCAGTCCCCTTCGAGTTGCACCGCGCCGTCCTCCCCGCTGGGCCAGCGCCACAGTCCGCGCGCCTGCGAACGGTTAGCGAACGTTCCCGGCCGCCCTTTGAGAATCAGCAGATCGGCACCGCGTGCCGCACGCCTCACTGCAGACTCGGTGACGGGATCGAGATCGGCCATCGAGCGCCATTGGTCGTCGGCCAACTTGACGTACCCGCGCACCGGAAGGTCGGCCACGTCGATGAGGGTCCGGTAAAGAAAACGGCTGTCCCAGTCACCGGGATCGGCGATCAGCACGACGCCCGGGGTGGCCACTACCATGATGTGGTGCCAGCGAGTACTCGACACCGAATCGAGTCCCCCGTCGGCTACCCGTACGGTCAGCACGTGCTCCCCGGCGGCTAGGCGGCGCGTCGTTCCCGCTACCCGGAATGTGGTCCGACCCATGGCCGCCACCGGCAGACGCACGCGAGCCACCAGCCGGTCGCCGGCGTGGACCGTCACCGTGGCGGAGTCCTGCGACCAGCCGCCGAACGTGCGTACCACAGATCGGAAGAGCGTCGTGTAGGGAAAGAGTGTAGATCTCGGTGGTCGCCGTATCATTAAAAATAAAAATAAAAATCTCTCAACAACATACTTATTAAATTAGCGTTACGGTCACATAGCATTACCAC
>CAJVYZ010000499.1 GCA_913009915.1 uncultured Gemmatimonadota bacterium
GAAGGCGGAGACGCGAGTGGTCATGAGAATACTAGTGAGTTGATATAGTAATAACAATTTTTTTTTTTTTCAAGCAGAAGACGGCATACGAGATATATCAGTGTGACTGGAGTTCAGACGTGTGCTCTTCCGATCTGGAACTGGAGCAGGCATTATCCGCCATCACCCACGAGACGTTCGGCACCGGCGACGATCCCCACGCCGAGAATCCCGCTCTCCCCTATTGGCTCCACCTCCGCCTCTACCCGTTGACGTATGACCACCTCGAGTTGTTGGAGGACGAGGACGAGGAGAACCACCCCGTCGGGGGCGGGCGCATCGAGGAAGATTCGTGGTCCAGGCGGCTGTGGATGAGTTTGGCGCGCGCCGCCATCGGCGACGATGTCACCGAAGACATCGCGGCCACGATGGATCCCGCGGAATTGGCCAAGGCCATCGCGACCCACCACGACGATGACGAGTACGACAGCCGGATTCTGGCCAACCTGATCGATTTCGCGGCCGCGGCCCGCAGCCGGGGCGAGGCAGAGTCCCTCGCGGTGCAGCAGCAGCTGTCACGCATGCTGGGCGCGATGGCGCCGGATACGGCCGAACGGCTGTTGGCGTTCCGGGGCGGCGATGGCCGCCAGCAGCGGAATTTCCTGCTCGAGGCGTCCCACCTCCTCACCGCGGATGTGGTCTACCAGTTGGTCGAAGCCTCGGCTCACGCTTCGAGCCGGGATCTGTCGCCGGCGCTGCTGGCCCTGTTGAACAAGCTGGCGGGCCACGCCATGAACTCCACCAACGGACGCCGGGCCGCGGCCGATACCTCGTTCCGTGAACTGGTCCGCAAGTTGATCGAGACCTGGGACGAGGAAGACGCCCGTCAGCATCTGCCCGAGCTGTACGGCAGCGACAGCAACCAGTTGCCGGCACTGCCCGACATCACCTCGTCGGTGTGGGTCTACCCGCCCGAGCCGGAACGCATCATCCTCATGAGCATCGAGTCGGGGATCCTCGAAGCGGGGACGCTCCGCGCCGTCGACTGGATGATGGCCCGCGGCGACATCGACCAGTTGCTCCTCATGCTGGAAGACCTGGTGGACGACCCCGTCGCCGCCGTCATTCGGGACCGGGTGTACCATCCCAGGACCGTGAGCGTGCTGTTGGCGGCCGAGCCGATAGACCTCGACACCCTGAGCCGTCTCATCCCCGACGCCGGCCTCGAGGCCGCCGACATGCTGCTCGACGCCTTGGCGGCCGCCAAGGACCGGAAGGTCCGGTCCAAGTTGCTCGAGCTGCTGGCCCGCTACGGCGAGGCCATCGGGTCCGAGATCGTGGTCCGGATTCCGGGCGCTCCCTGGTTCGTCCAACGCAATCTCCTCCACCTCCTGGGCCTCCTCCCCAACCTCCCACCGGAGTTCTCACCCGAGATCTGCCTGTCGCATCCCGATCCCCGGGTGCGGCACGAGGGGTTGAAGCTGCTGCTTCGCGATCCCGGGACCAGGGAGGCCGCCATTGCGGAAGCGGTCAAGGCTCCCGATCAGCCGACCCTCCGCCTGGGACTCGTCAGCGCCGCGGAAGGGTGCCCGCCCCAGGCCGTCACCACGATCCTCGGACGGTTGGCCGGCCGGAAATTCCCCGACGATCTTTCGGCCCTGGCGCTGCGGGCCGTGAGCGAGGTCGAAGAGGATGCCGTGCTCGATACGCTCATCGCCTATTGCCGGAGCAAGCGGCGATTCTTGTGGTTTTGGTGGTTGGCCCCGGTGTCGCCGGCCTCGATCGAGGCCATGACCAATCTGGCCGTCCACTGGCGCTTCCACCGGCGAGCGGCCCCGATGCTCAAGCGGGGAGGCAAGCACAAGGACAAGCGGATGCGCGAAGCGGCCGGCTCCCACGCCCGCCTGCGCGAGGACGAGCGTGATCCTCGCCTCAGGGTGATGATCTAGACCATGGCTGAAGCGTCCATCGACTACCTGCACTCCCTGGCCCACGCCCTGGCCAGCATGCAGCTATATGATGCGGGCCACCCGTCGCGAGCGCACGTGGTGGATCAGTCTTACGGCCGCCTGCGCACCTTGATTCTCACCGATCCCGAGCCGTCGTTTTCCTTCATAGACGGCGCCGTGGTGTACGGCAATCTCCCACTGCACGCTCTGCGTGACTGGTCGTGGGCCCGCCGTCTCCCCAAGCTTGGCGTGCAGCGGCTGGAGTTCGAGGAAAGCGTGGCCCGGGAGCCGTACGGCCTGTTTCTCGACGACGTCGTCACTCGCGTCACGTCCAATGTCACGACTGAAGATCCGCCGCCGCCGAGGCCGGGGATTCGCTGCGGAACTATGCGGGTTACCGGTGCCGACCAGGACACGGAGGAGGACCAGGGCGGCTCCCCCATCGTGGCCACCATGCCCTACCGGTTGGGCGAAGAGGCTGACGCCGTGCACTGGCTGTACGAGCGTGCCGCCAAGCACGAAGAAATTCCACTGACCGAGGTGGAAGCCGTCGTCCGGTCGCTGACCGTGGCGATGCATTCCGACGGCCACCTGATCCTGCCGTTGGTCGAGCTCAACGACGTCGATCAATACTCGTCACTCCACGCCATCAACGTGTCGATGCTGGCGATGACCATGGCGGAACACCTGGGGATGTCGTCGCGCGACGTGCGCGCCTTCGGTACGGCGGGACTGCTGCACGACATCGGCATGACCCAGATTCCGGCCGAATTGCTGGGAAAGGACTCGCTGACGCAGGAGGATTGGGACGTCCTTACTGGCCACCCCGCGGCCGGGGCCAAACTGCTGCTGCAGCGCAGCGACGAACACGAAATCGCCGCCGATCGGAAGAGCGTCGGGTAGGGAAAGAGTGTAGATCTCGGTGGTCGCCGGAACATTAAAAAAAAAAAATACATAAGTCATCTACCCTACAGTACACACGTTACTTGCTATGAGAAAGCAATC
>CAJVYZ010000500.1 GCA_913009915.1 uncultured Gemmatimonadota bacterium
CTCATTCTTGCCGAAGACGGCGGGAATATTTACGCCAGGGACCTCCACGCACGCGACACTCTGCTGTTACAGGCGTTTCCCGATCGCGACGTGTTTCTCTTGAAGCCGCCATCGACCGCCCTCGGCGAGGAGCCTCGGTATTACGCCCTATCACGGGATTCTCTGTATCGCGCCTGGGATGGACCGAGCCGCGATCAGGGGATCTCGGGCGGTCGTTGATTCCCGAGTGGATCGGCGGCACGACGAATGTCCCCGGTCTCCGGGTCCATGGCGAGCAACCGGCCGGACTGCTCGTCGAAAATGTACGGTATCCGTTCGCCTGCTTTCGCGACTAAATCCACATTCTCCGCACCGCGATCGTAAACGGTCCAGGCGTTGGCTTTCTCCAAATCGGGCACGTTGGTAATAAGGCTCTTATTGAAGTCGTGAAGGCGTGCGTATCGTACGAACACCACCGACTTGTGCGGGATACTGGCTACCAAGTCTCGAAAGGCCGCCTGTTGATTGCCTCGGGATTGAAATGGGATGCGGATTTCGTTCATGAACTTGGCCTTGAACGGCGTCATCACCAGGATGAGCGCACATACCGCGACCCCGCCGCGGGCAATGGCCTCGGCCGCGGGGATCGCGGCACCTCGCCGCTGGATGCCCACCATCCACTGGATCACCGTCCAGGCGCCCAGCGCCGTGATCATGACCACCACTTCTTGTGCTTCCATGTAGTAGAGCACCCATTCAGCTGGATGGGCGAACAGCAAGTAGGCGAGCACGATGAAGGCGGCGCTGACCAGAGCAAATCCCGCCTCGGCGGAGAGGCCGATCAGCGCGATAGCCGCGAGCGGCGCGAGCACCACCCACCAGCTTCCCCACGCCGAGTAGAGGATCAGCTTTACGCGTTCGAACAGGATCGCCGGGAGGGCGTCCAAGGTGTGGGATTCGTGGATCGGCAAGGTCACTTGGCGGGACTGCATCATGTCGGGCGGGAGGTCTCGCAGGGGAGGAGAATCGGGGGTATCGAATCCCGGCACGTCAAACGGGAAGTACACTTCCGAGTAGTGTTTATATGGAGTGAGAGACCAATCACCCGTAACCCGGAGACTCTGCCACGGCAGCAGCAGGACGATCACGCTGCCGACAGCCGCCGCGGCAACGAGCTGCTTCCAGGCACCCCCGCCGCGCCGCCAGCCCTGCCACAGCACGTAGACAATGATCGGTATGGCGAACGCCAAGGCAGTGAGTGGTCGTGTGACGGCGCTCCACCCTACAGCGGCAGAAACGATCAACACATTGCGCATCGTCCCCGACTCGCGCCAATCGAGCAGGTACCACCAGGCGAGGAGCATCAGGAAACCGGTGCTCACTTCGGAGAGATAGGATTGCCGAAAGAACAGGTTGGCCGGTAACACCAGCCACAGAAACCAGGCCAGCAGGCCGACCCATGCGTTGCTGACGCGCCGCACGAGCGCGAATAGGAAGGCCCCGGTAAGGCCGTTGAGAAGTACCGGGATGAGACCTGGGAGACCCAGTACCACGCCGGGAATCAGGAGGATCGCGTGGCCCGGCGGGTACTTGGGGGCCAGCACCGGACTCACCAATACCTGGAACTGCTCGAAGAAGTGCGGCAGGGGCGGCGCCGGCGCGGCCCACATACCCCGCGCGAAGATCTGCGCTTGCAGGACATATGCAGCTTCATCGTTGATGATCGGGATGACGTTGAGCGATCCCCACATCCACCAATTCAGTGCCATACTCGCGAGCCCGACTACTACAGCCGCCCACGGCGTCCCCAACCAGTTGGTCGCCTTGGTCAGGAAGGGCGGCCGGCGACCGGCCACGATGGAACCGGCGACCAGAGCGAGGATGGCGTAGATGCCCAACTTGAGATCGGGCCAGGCAATCATGACGGCGTCAACCCGGTCGGCGCGGTGTCACGCGTTCGGTTTCTGAGCGAGGATGATATACGGGGCTCCGAGGGAAATCGAAGAGAGGTGCCGCTCCAGCGGTCGGAACCGGCGGCATGTCTGAACATTAACAAACCAGTCTAATCGATTCCTCGATCGAACACCCTCACGGCGCAGAATCGCGTTCGGTCAGCAGGCTGTCGATCTTGGCGATCGGTCTCGCAAATCCGGAATCACCCTGGGCCAATCCGGCCTCAGCAACTTGGCGAGCGCTGGCGAGATCTCCCACTCGGATGAGGCACTGGACCAGCCGTGCCCTGGCGATGACGCGTGTGCTGTCGATCGCCAGCGCTCGCTCGAGCGGCTCGAGGGCCAGGCCACAGCGGCCCCGTTCGCGCTGCAGCTGCCCCAGATCTTCGAGCACGACCGGATCGTTCACGTATAGTTCGGTCGACAGCAGCAGCGCCTCAATGGCTTCGTCGACGCGGCCCTCCGCTCGCAGGTGCCGAGACCACAGCCAGTACCCGCGATAGTTGTTGGGGGCATCCGTCAGCGTTTGACGGAACAGGCGCTCGTTGTCGTACCAAACGGGTTGCCGGCGGGCACTCCACCATGCACCCGTCCCGAGTAACACGAGGAGGGCGGTGGCCGCGGAGAGTCGAACGAAGGCCGGTGTCCGCGCCAGGACTGTTCCTGCGGCGGCGAGGCCCAAGACAAGGCCCATGCTCGGTAAGAACAATGTGCGCTCCGCCAGCACGATGCCAGTGGTGACGACGAGATTGCTGACGGGCAATAACGTGAGGATCATGAAACAACCACCAAACGCGATCGCGGGACGGCGCGACCACGTGCGCCAGATGACCGCGCCGACGATGATGATGAGCAACACGCCCAATGCTTGCGGGATGCCGAAGGCCGTCGCACGATCAGATCGGAAGAGCGTCGTGTAGGGAAAGAGTGTAGATCTCGGTGGTCGCCGTATCATTAAAAAAAAAAAAAGAAAATAAAAAAACAAAAAAAAACAACCCGG
>CAJVYZ010000501.1 GCA_913009915.1 uncultured Gemmatimonadota bacterium
GCTGCATCGGCAGAATCTTGGCCAGCGCACGGGTGCGTCCTTCGTGGCTCTGGGCCACAATCATCTCCCTCATGGCCGAGAGCCGGTCGCCCTCGAAGAACATGTGCTCCGTGCGACAGAGCCCGGTCCCCTCGGCCCCGAAATCTCGACCCCGGTGGGTGTCGGCCGGGGTATCCGCGTTGACCCGGACCTGCAAGTGCCGGAGGTCGTCCGCCCACCCCAGCAAGCGGGAGAAGTCGTCGTCCAACTCCGGCTCCACCAGGGCCGCTTGGCCGACGAAGACCTTGCCGGCCGATCCGTCGACGGTGATCCATTCACCTCGTTTGATTTCCCGGCCATTGGCGGCAAAGCAGTGGCGCTCTTCGTCCACGGTGATGGCCGAGGCGCCGGAGACACACGGCTTGCCCATCCCGCGCGCCACGACGGCGGCGTGGGAAGTCATCCCGCCGCGGGCGGTGAGAATGGCCTTGGCTGCGACCATGCCGTGAAAATCTTCCGGGTTGGTCTCTCGGCGAACGAGGATGATCGTAGCGCCCTCCCGGGCCAGCGCTTCGGCCTCATCGGCGTCGAACACCGCCGTGCCGCTGGCGGCCCCCGGCGACGCCGGTAGGCCAGTGGTCAGGAGATCGAGCGTGGCTGCAGGGTCGATCATCGGGTGCAACAGCTGATCGAGGTCGTTGGGTGGAATGCGGGCCACGGCCTCTTCCCGCGAGATGGATCCTTCGTCCACCATGTCGCAGGCGATCTTGATTGCCGCCCGGCCGCTGCGCTGCCCGCGGCGGGTCTGCAGCATGTAGAGCCGACCGCGCTCGATGGTGAATTCCATGTCCTGGACGTCACGGAAATGCCGCTCGAGCGTGACCGCCATTTGCTGGAGTTCGGCGAACACTAGCGGCATCTGTTCCCCCAGCGTGGAGATGGGTTCCGGGTCCCGGATACCGGCGACGACATCCTCGCCCTGGGCGTTGAGGAGGTACTCGCCATACAATTCCGCTGCGCCGGTGGAGGGATCGCGGGTGAAGGCCACGCCGGTTCCGGAGTCTTGGCCGATGTTGCCGAACACCATCGTCTGAATATTGACGGCCGTCCCCAGCGCATCGGGGATGTCGTGGAGCTTGCGGTAGTCCACAGCGCGCCTGGTATTCCAGCTGCCGAACACGGCGGCGATCGCGCCCCACAACTGCTCTATCGGATCATCGGGGAAGGCCCGTCCGGTTTTCTGTTCGACGTGAGCCTTGAAGTCCGCCACGACGCCCTTCAGGGCCTCGATGGGGAGGTCGATCACCCGGGCAACGCCCGCGTCCGCCCTGTGCCGCTCCAGGACGTTATCGAAGGCCTTCTTGGGGAGGCCGTTCACCACCGAGCCATACATCTGGACGAAACGGCGGTAGCTGTCCCAGGCAAACTGCGGGTTGCCGCTTTGCGCCTCCAGTCCTGCTACCGTGACGTCGTTGAGCCCCAGGTTGAGGATCGTCTCCATCATCCCCGGCATCGACACCGCGGCTCCGGAGCGAACCGAGACGAGCATGGGCTCCTCGGTCCCGCCGAATTGGCGCCCGCTGGCTGCCTCGAGCCGCTGCAGCGCCGTTTCGACTTGGGCGCGGAGCCGGGGCGGGAACTGTCCCGCGTCGAGATAGGTGTGGCACACCGTGGAGGAGATGGTAAATCCAGGAGGGACAGGAATGCCCAGGTTGGTCATTTCCGCCAGCGAGGCGCCCTTGCCGCCGAGGACGTCCTTCATACCGGCGGTGCCGTCGGCCCGGCCTTGTCCGAAGAAGTAGACCAGGGGGTGGCTGTAGGAGTCGGTCATGAGTGGGTTGCGGTTACGGGGTCGGCGTGGCGCAGGAGGACGAGCTGTTCCGGGTCCTCCTCGGTGGGATACTTGCCGGAGAAACACGCGTGGCAAAAACTACGTCCTCCGGCTGCGTCCAGCATGCTGTCGAGCGAGAGATAGCCCAGGGAATCCACCCCGAGGAATTGGCGGATCTCTTCCCGGCTGTGGCTACGGGCGATCAGTTCGTCGACGTTCGCAGTGTCGATGCCGTAGAGGCACGGGCCGGTGATCGGCGGCGATGCCAGGCGCAAATGGACTTCGCGTGCGCCGGCGGCGCGGATCATGCCGACGAGGCCCTTGCTGGTGGTACCGCGAACCAGGCTGTCGTCTACCACCACAACCGACTTGCCGTCGACGACATCCTTGACGGGATTGAACTTGATCTTGACCTTGGCCACGCGAACGGCCTGAGTCGGATGGATGAAGGTGCGACCGACATAGTGATTGCGGATCAGGCCGTGTTCCAGCTTGATGCCCGATTCGTCGGCAAAGCCGAGTGCCATGGCGTTGGAGCTATCCGGAACACTGAACACGACGTCGCCGTTGGGCGCCGGGTGTTCGCGGGCCAGCTTCCGGCCGAGTTCCCGCCGGATGCGGTCGACCGATTCTCCGAACACGGTACTGTCCGGGCGCGAGAAATACACCAACTCGAACACGCAGCGAGTGACCGGTCTGGGGGACAGCGGACGCAGCTTGGTCACGGTGCCGTCGAGGATATGTATGAACTCGCCGGGGAGGATTTCGATGACGTCCGTGGCGCCTACCAGATCCAGGGCACATGTCTCCGACGCCACCACGATGCCGCCGGCGACCCGGCCGTAGGACAGCGGGCGGAAGCCCCGGCCGTCGACCACCGCAAAGATGGACCGGCCGACCCCGATGATCAGACTGTAGGCACCCTCCAGGCGCTCGAGCGCGCTGCGGATCTGCTGCTCCGGATGAACGGCCTCCGACCGGGCGATGAGGTGGACCAACACCTCACTGTCCGCCGAAGAAGTAAACAGTGACCCCCGATTGACCAACTCGTGTTTGATTTCGCCGGCGTTGGTCAGGTTGCCGTTGTGAGCCACAGACAGGGGGCCGCCGCGGTAGTT
>CAJVYZ010000502.1 GCA_913009915.1 uncultured Gemmatimonadota bacterium
TTGACCTACACAAGGCTCATCCGGGTGTGCCCGAGCGCAGCGACGCGTCCAGCCGGTTGGACAACCGGGTCACCATTGCGGCGAGCGGCAAGGCCTACGGCCAACACGAGGCGTTGCCCTATACCGAAGACACTCCCCTCCAGGGACGGTATCCCTACGATGCCTCCAAGTCGTGCGCCGACCTCCTGTCACTGTCGTACTTCCACACCTACGGCTTGCCGGTCCTGGTTACCCGGTGCGGCAACCTGTTCGGAGGTGGCGACCTCAACTTCAACCGCCTCATTCCCGGCACCATCCGGTCCGCCCTCCAGGGCGACCGGCCGATCATCCGGAGCGACGGCACCTTTGTCCGTGACTACTTCTACGTCCGTGACGCCGTCGCCGCTTACCTGCGTGCAGCCGAGCAGCTCGAAGAGATGCGACTTGCGGGCGAGGCGTTCAATTTCGGCAACGAAACGCCGTTGTCGGTGCTCGAGGTCGTCGAACGGATTCTGGCTTTGATGGGTCGGACCGACCTGTCACCGGTGATCCTGAACGAGGCCAGCAACGAAATCCCCCGACAGTATCTCGACTGCTCTAAAGCGCGCACACGTCTCGGCTGGGAGCCGAAGTTCTCCATCGAAGACGGCCTTCGCGAGTGCGTCGACTGGTACAAGGTCCACCTGGAATCACGGTCATCCACTGGGCGGTCATGACCCGATGACGGTCATCGGTCGCCACACAGCGCGATACCTGGGCATGGCTGCCCTGGCCGGTGCAGCGCTGCTGGTGCCGGCGACACGTCTGGCCTCGGCGCTGACCGGAGGAGATCCGCTCCGGATCGCCGATGTCACGCCGGGAGTGTGGATCCTCAAGGGCGCCGTGCTGGTGACCGTGGGGTGGCTGGTCCTGAGTTCGACGTTCCTGGCAAGAGCCCGCATTCGCCCGCCGATTCTTCCACGGCCGACCGGTGTGCCGTCGGAAGCTCTCCCCTGGGAGATGCCGATTCTTCTGGCCCTAATCGGCCTAGCCCTGCTCCTTCGCGTCATTGACCTGGGAGACGGGCTGTGGTTCGACGAGATCCAGACTCTGGTGGACTATGCCAGGCTTCCGGCGGGCCAGGTGGTCACCACCTTCGACTCCCAAAACAACCATCTACTGTACTCCCTCGCCGCCTCGGTCACCTTCTCCCTGCTCGGTGAATCCGCCGCCACACTCAGACTCCCCGCGGTCCTGTTCGGCGTGGCAAGCCTGTGGGCGCTCCACCGGTTCGGACGGGTGGTGGCCTCTCGGCGCGAGACGCTGCTCGCCGTAGCGCTGATGGCCGTGTCCTACCACCATGTGTGGTTCTCCCAGAACGCGCGGGGCTATACGGCGCTGCTCTTCTTTACCTTGCTGGGGACCTGGGCCTTTGTGCTCCTGCTGTCGCGGACCCCGTCGTGGGGACTGATCGTCGGATACGGACTGGCCATGGGCCTGGCTAGCTACACGCACATGACGGCCGCCCTGACGGTGGCCGCCCACGGTGGCATCTGGGCGTGGTTGGCCTGGCGTCACCGTACACTGGAGTGGCGTGCGCCACTGCTGGCGCTTATCTTGTCCGGCTTGATCGCCACGACCCTGTACGCGGTCGTGCTCCCCCAATTGTCCGACACCCTCCTGGCGTCGGCAGCCTCTGCCCCGACGACGGAGTGGCAATCCCCCTTGTGGCTCGCGGTCGAAACGGTTCGGGGACTTGCCCGAGGTCTCCCCGGCGGGTGGCTGGCGGTCCTGCTCGGACTGGCGCTGGCGGCCGGCGGTACGTGGAGCTACTGGCGCCAGAGCCCCGTGGTGCTGATCATCATGGTCCTGCCGCCGATCCTCACGGCGGGAGCGGCTCTGGCGTTGTCGCACAACCTGTGGCCCAGGTTCTTCTTCTTTGCGGCGGGGTTCGCCCTGCTGATCCTCGTCCGGGGCATCCACACCGTGGGCCTGCTGGCAGGCAGACACGCCGGCCCGATAGCCGCGGTAGCGACGCTCGTGGCGGCACTGGGCAGCGCCCTGACCGTGCCACGAGCGTGGCAACCGAAACAGGACTACCAGGGAGCCGTGGCCTTCGTAGAACAGGCTCACGATCCCGCCGATGCCATGGTCACCGTAGACTTGACCACCTTTCCCGTGACCGAGTATTTGGCACGCCCCTGGCAGACTGCCACCGACGGTTCGTCCCTGGAGACCATCGAAGGGGACCATCCCCGAACCTGGGTGTTGTATACTTTCCCCGTGCGCCTCGAAGCGGTGTTCCCGGAGATCTATCGACGAGTGACTTCGGCCTACGACACCGCGGCCGTCTTTCCCGGCACCGTCGGGGGCGGCACAATCCTTGTAATGGTAACGCCATGACCACCACCCCCCACCCCGTACGCGACAGCCACATCGAGGACGTAGTCGAGGACACGCCACGAACCCTGGATCAGGCTGTGACCGTGGTCATCCCGGCGTACGAAGAAGCAGAACATGTCGCCGACCAGGTGGCGGCGGTGGAGCGTCAAATGAAGTCCTCCGGATGGGTCTACGAGATCATCGTCGTCGATGACGGGTCATCCGACGAGACCGCCGAGCGGGCCGCCGCCACCGGGGCGAGGGTTCTCCGTCGCCCCGGGAACCGAGGCTATGGCGCGGCGCTCAAGTTGGGCATCCGGTCGGCCCAGTACGATTGGATCCTGATTACCGACGCCGACGGCACCTACCCCGTGGAGTCGATCCCCAGCCTCCTGGCCGAGGCATCCGCCAATGAGATGGTGGTCGGCGCCCGCACGGGCAAGGTGGTCAAGGTGCCGCTCGTCAGGCGTCCGGCAAAATGGTTTCTGCGCCAACTCGCCAGAGATCGGAAGAGCGTCGTGTAGGGAAAGAGTGTAGATCTCGGTGGTCGCCGTATCATTAAAAAAAAAAAAATAAGTAGCA
>CAJVYZ010000503.1 GCA_913009915.1 uncultured Gemmatimonadota bacterium
CGGTCCGGTGTTCCGAATCTCGTCAGAGACCTGATCGGCGAACGCGGCGAAGTTCTCCCGGAACATGCCGGCGAGTTTGCGGGCCTGGGCGTCGCAAGCGGCCGGATCCGACCACGTCCCACGTGGTTGCAGCACGTCTGAGGGTACCCCAGGCACCGACGTCGGGACGGCAAAGCCAAAGATCGGGTCGGTCAGGTATTCGACGTCGTCCAACTGGCCGGCCAGGGCCGCGCGCACCATGGCGCGCGTGTGGCTCAACTTCATGCGGCTGCCCACGCCGTACGGTCCACCGGTCCACCCGGTGTTCACCAGCCAGACAGTGGCTTGGTCTTGCTGGATCTTCTTACCCAACATTTCCGCGTAGACTCCGGGGTGCCGGGGAAGGAACGGCGCGCCGAAGCACGACGAGAACGTGGCGGTAGGTTCCGTCACGCCGCGCTCGGTGCCGGCGACCTTGGCGGTGTATCCCGACAGGAAGTGATACATCGCCTGTTCGGCGGTCAGCCGCGAAATCGGCGGGAGGACGCCGAAGGCATCGGCCGTGAGAAACACCACGTTCTCGGGATGGCCGCTCATGCCGCTGGCGAAGTGATTGGGAACGAAGTTGATGGGGTAGCTGGCGCGGGTGTTTTCGGTGATGCTGTCGTCGTCGAGGTCGGGGACGTGGGTGTCGGGGTCGATGACGACGTTCTCCAGCACCGTCCCGAACATATGGGTGGCGTGGTAGATTTCCGGTTCGCCGTCCGCGCTGAGGCGGATCACCTTGGCGTAACAACCCCCTTCGAAGTTGAAGATACCGGAGTCACTCCAGCCGTGTTCGTCGTCGCCGATGAGGTGCCGCTCGGGATCGGCCGACAGGGTGGTCTTGCCCGTACCCGAGAGGCCGAAGAAGATGGCCGTGTCGCCGCCGGGTCCCACATTGGCGGAACAGTGCATCGGCAGGACGCCGCGAGCCGGCAACAGGTAGTTGAGCACCGTGAAGATGGATTTCTTCATTTCCCCCGCGTACCTGGTGCCGCCGATCAGCACGATCCGCTCGGCGAAATTCAGCACGATGAAGGTGCTCGACTGGGTGCCGTGTCGCGCCGGGTCGGCTTGAAACTCGGGCGCATGAAGCACGGTGAAGCCGGGTTGGAAGTCCGCCAGCTGGGCCGGTTGCGGGACGATGAACATGTTGCGGACAAAATGAGAATGCCACGCGTTGGTGCTGATGAACCGTACGGGGAGCCGGTAGTTGGCGTCGGCTCCGGCGAAGAGATCCTGGAGGTACACATCATGGTCGCTGAGGTACGCCTTGACGTCTTGCTGCAGCCGGTCGAACGACTCCGTGTCTAACCGGGCATTCTGGTCCCACCAGATGTCCTCGCTGGAACCCGGTTCGTCCACCACGAACTTGTCGTTGGGCGAGCGACCGGTGTGGGGTGAGGTGATGGCCACGAACGCACCATGGTCGGTCAAATGTCCTTCGCCATTGCGCACCGCGGCTTCGACCAGGCTCGCCGTCGTGAGGTTGGCGTGCACCGTCTCGGAGGTGATGCCGTGCTCGGCCAGGGAAACTGTCTCGGGTTGGATGGCTACGTTGTCCGTGTGCATGTGGTCCCCGCGCGCCGTGCGCGCCGCTATTACGGAGAAGGCCGCTCGGCGGAACGGCGGGCGCGCACGCGTTCCTGCGCATCCACCGCAGCGATGACGGCCATGTTCACGATATCGTCCACGTCCGCCCCACGCTGCAGCACGTGGATGGGCTGTGCCAAGCCCACCAGAATCGGCCCGATGGCCCGTGCCTCGCCCAAACGGCTCATCAGTTTGTAGCTGATATTGGCCGCGGTCAGGTCTGGAAAGATCAATACGTTGGCCGTCCTTTGCAACCGGGAGAACGGGTAGACCTTGGTCAAAATATCCGCCACCAAGGCCGTATCCGCCTGCATCTCTCCGTCCACTTCGAGGTCGGGAAGGGTCTCGTGGAGCCGGCGCACCGCCTGGGCGACCTTGGCCTGGCTGGGGTGGCTGACCGAGCCGAAGTTGGAGAAGGACAACATGGCGATCCGGGGCTCGATGCCCAGTTGGCGGACGAACCCGGCGGTGGCGGCGGCGATGTCGGTCAGCCGCTCGGCATCGGGGTCGATGTTGACGGTGCAGTCGGCGAAGAAGTAGGTCTCGTCGCGATGGATCATCATGTAGATACCCGCCAGGGCACCCGCCGTCCGTCCGACCACCTGCAGCGCCGGGCGGATGGCGTCGGGGTAGTGCAGGTGCTGTCCCATCACCACCGCATCGGCAGCTCGCTCGGTGACCATCATGGCCGCGAAGTACTCCGCCTGGTGCATGCGACGCCGGGCCTCTTCCTGGGTGATGCCCTTGCGCCGGCGCCGTTGCCACAGCCGGTCACCGTAGTCGTCACGCTCGGGCGCCGTGGCCGGGTCGACCACATCGATCCCCTCCAGCGTGATCTCGAGTTCGGAGGCCGTGGCCAGGATGTCCGCCTCGGGACCGATCAACAGTGGTATGACGCTGCCTTCGTCCGCCAGGATGCGCGCGGCCCGCAGCACCCTGGAATCGGACGCGTCGGTCATGGCCACCCGCTTGGGGGAGGCTGCCGCCCGGTCGATCAGACCGCGCATCACGGCTCGGGCGCGGCCCAGTCGCGACTCCAGTTTGGCACGGTAGGCGTCCTGGTCGAGCGGCCCCTTGGCTGCGCCGCTGTCGATGGCGGCCTGCGCCACCGCCGGCGCCACCCACAGGAGCACACGCGGATCGAACGGCTTGGGGATCAGGTAGTCGCGGCCGAACCGGAGTGATTCGAGTCCATACGCGCGCAGCACCACCTCGGGGACGTCTTCCTTGGCGAGGGCCGCCAACGCCTGGGTGGCGGCCATCTTCATTTCTTCGTTGATGGCGTTGGCCCGCACGTCGAGGGCG
>CAJVYZ010000504.1 GCA_913009915.1 uncultured Gemmatimonadota bacterium
GGTAGCGGCGGGTGGGCTGCAGACTGGCGAGGGCGAGGGGGAGGTCGGGACCCGGCGGCCGGCCGTCGTGCGGGGGTGTGTGCTGGGGTTGGATGTCCCGGTGGATGACATTCTGCCGGTGGGCGTAGTCGAGTGCCGAGCCAATCTCCGTCGCCAAGGCCACGGCATCCTCGATGGAGAGCTGTTTCTCGCGCTCGAGTCGATCGCGCAACGACTCACCGTCGATGAACGGCATGACGTAGTAAAGGAAGGAATCGGCTTCGCCCGAATCGTACAGCGACAGAATATTGGGGTGCTGCAGGTTGGCCGTGGTCTTGATCTCTGCCAGAAAACGATCGGCGCCGATCACCGCTGCCAGCTCCGGCCGCAGGACCTTGAGAGCCACTTTGCGGTCGTGCTTGACGTCACTGGCCAAATAGACGGTGGCCATACCGCCCTCACCGAGCTCGCGCTCGATGGTGTAGCGGTCGGACAGCGCGGCGGTCAGGCGTTCGAGCGTATCGGGCAATGAGCTGGGAGCTAGAGGCTAGGAGCAGGGGGCCATCGGGCGGCCGGCCATCAGCCGGTGGCTGTCAGCCCGTGGACCAAGATTTCCTCGAGACGTCTAACTATCTCGAGACGTATAACTATAAGGAATGCTCGGGAATTGGGCCAGCGGGACGTCGTATGCGGGGGCAGCGAGGGCCGGGGGAGCGGTGGGCTGGCGGGTAAGCCCTTGATAGTGCAACATATAGTCGACTTGGCTCTGGGGACGGGAATGCGAAAAATCACGCTGGCGCCGCTGGCCATCGGTGTACTCACCACGGCACTCGCGGCTGGACCTGCTGGTGGCCAGGGAATGGAGGCCATTCCCTCCGACGTCGAGTCACCCCGGGCCATCGTGCTGGCCGCCTACGCAGCAATAGCCAGGGAGCCCGGCAAGAACTATGACTGGGATCGGTTTCGGACGTTGTTCGTGGAGGAGGCGCTGCTCATCCCCAACACCGAGCAGACCGAGGGCGTGTTCACGCCCCTTTCGGTCGAGGGGTTCATCTCCTGGGTCGACGAGTTCACCGACCTGTCTGCGGCTACCGACCGGGGCTTCATCGAGGGCGAGATCCATCGGATCGAGGAACGGTACGGCGACATCGCCCACGTGTTCAGCACCTACGAGAAACACTACTGGGGCGACGAATCTGTGTTGGGGCGTGGCGTGAATTCGTTCCAGACAGTACGACACAACGGCCGCTGGTGGATCACGGCAATCATTTGGGATGAGCCCATAGGCGGAGAGCCGATCCCGGACAGGTATCTCCCGTGAATACTGTCGGCTATCAGCTATCAGCGATCGGCTGTCAGCTGACCGCTGACCGCTGAGAGCCCATTGCCCCACCACGTCGAGCCCGGTTCCATTTTCAGCAGCCGCTACGTCATCCATGGAGTGATCGGCGAGGGTGGCATGGCCACGGTGTACCGCGCCCTCGACCAGGAGCGCGGCGCGCCGGTGGCGGTCAAGGTCCTCCGGCGCGAGTTGGCGCGAGCCGTGGGCGCCGAGCGGTTTGCCCGCGAGATCGACATCGCTTCTGCCATGGACCACCCCAACGTGGTGTCGCTCATCGACGCGGGAACTTCGGGTGAGTGGCTCTATTGCGTCATGCCGCTGTTCGAAGGCGAAACGCTGCGCGACCGGATCGACCGCGAGGGGCAACTGCCCATCGACGACGCGCTCACAATCGCCGACGCCGTGGCCCAGGGGCTCGACTATGCTCACGAGAAAGGCATCGTCCACCGCGACGTCAAGCCGGAGAACATCCTCCTCTCGGGCGACAACGTAGGCCTGGCAGACTTCGGCATCGCCCGGGCCGTGGTGCAGGCCGAACAGGGCAACAAGCTGACCTCGACCGGCATAGTGATCGGCACACCCACCTACATGAGCCCGGAACAGGCCGCGGCCGACAAAGTCGACGGCCGGGCCGACATCTACGCCCTGGGATGCGTGCTGTACGAGATGCTGTCGGGTGGTGAGCCGTTCACGGCGCCGACGGCGCAGGGGTTACTGGCACGCCACGTACACGACCCCGTGCCCGACGTCCGCACCGTTCGGCCGGATGTATCGGATCCGGTGTGGTTCGCCATTCAGAAGGCCATGGCCAAGTCGCCGGAGGACCGGTTCAAAACGGCTGGCGACTTCCTCATCGCCAGTCGTCAACCAGCTACCGAGCCCAGGGACCGAAAGCGCAGCAGCATTCCTTGGTGGAATTGGTGGCACAAGGGGCGGTAGGCCATGATCGGCCGTCAAACAGCTCCTAGCCCCCCGCTATTCATCGAGCGCAACGAAATCCAGGACCACCTATGACCAATCAAGCACCCCCATCTGATCTTGCAAAAATCGAACGCATAATGGCCGTCTTGTACCAGTCGATCTCCGGCAACGACGACAGCGAGCGCGACTGGGATCTCTCCAAGTCGCTGTTCCATCCCGACGCCCGGGTGTCGCCCAACGCCTTCGAGGACCGGGTGCGCGGCGTCATGACCGAAGACCAGTTTCAGGCCGACGCCCGGCCGCGCATTGCTCCACGGGCCTTCTTCGAATGGGAAGTTGATCGCGACGTGAACATCACGGGCGAAGTGGCGTCGATCCGCAGCCACTACCAGGCGGCCGAGACACCGCATGGCGCACCCATCATCAAGGAGGGCGTGAACCATCTGATTCTCATCAAGGAAGATGGCCGGTGGCAGATAATGGCCATCGCTTGGTAGTCGGGTAGGCGGGGCTGAGAGGGCTGAGAGGGCTGAGAGGGCGGAGAGGGCTGAGAAGGCGAAGAGGGCTCAGACGGCTACGACGGCTAAGCGGTCCGAGACCGCGCCGACGGCCGAGACACCGACACCCGCTGCTACCGCTCGGACGCCCGAGTCCCCCTCGGGCGACAGGCTGG
>CAJVYZ010000505.1 GCA_913009915.1 uncultured Gemmatimonadota bacterium
GAGAATGTTTTTTTTTTTTTTCAAGCAGAAGACGGCATACGAGATATATCAGTGTGACTGGAGTTCAGACGTGTGCTCTTCCGATCTTGCGCCGGCGGATTGCCAGGGTGCTCGAGGGAGCCGCATTCGAAGAGCACGAACGGCCCATCGGCATCCAGATCTACGGGGCCGACCCGGAGGCGATGGCTGAGGCCGCCGGGTTGGTGACCGAACGATATGGTCCCGACTTCATCGACATCAACTCCGGCTGTCCGGTCAAGAAGGTGGTCAAGCGGAACGGTGGCTCGGGGTGTCTCAAGGACCTCGATCTGATGGAACGCGTCATTCGGGCCGTGGTGGGGGCCACCCATCTCCCGGTCACCGTCAAGACCAGGAGCGGCTGGAGCGCGGAGACACGCGATCCGGTCGGCATAGCACTGCGGATGCAGGATGCCGGCGCCAAGGCGTTCACGCTCCACGCCCGGACCAGAAACCAGATGTTCACCGGGTCGGCGGATTGGGATGAAATCGCCACCGTCGTCGAGGCGCTCGACACTCCCGTGATCGGCAACGGCGACATCCGGACTCCTGAGGACATCGTGCGAATGCGGGATCACACGGGCTGCGCCGGGTGATGATAGGCCGCGGCTCGTTCGGCAATCCGTGGCTGTTCCAACGGGCCAGAGCGCTACTGGACGGGGCTGTGCCCATCCCGGAGCCCTCGGCAGACGAGCGCATCGCCTTGGCCATGGAACACGCCCGCCTGGCCGTCCGGCTCCAGGGCGATAGCCGCAGGACTGTCATCGAGTTCCGCAAGCACTTCGGCTGGTACACCAAGGGGCTCCCCGGGGCGGGCGGCTTGCGGAAGCGTCTCTTTCAAGTAGAGTCGCTGGCTGAGGCCCAGGAAGTTTTCGCCGAATACGGTGAACTCCGAACGGCCCAGGTGGCGTGAACCCCGAAACGCTCCGGTCACTCCTGGATGACGTTGCCGCCGGCCGGGTGACCGTCGAGGGAGCCTACGATCGCGTAAAGCATCTCCCGGGTGAGGACTTGGGCTTCGCTCATCTCGATCACCACCGGGCCATTCGTCAGGGCCAGGCCGAAGTCGTCTTCTGCCAGGGCAAGACCGTCGATCAGGTCACGGCCATTTGCCGGCGCTTCGCCGACCGCACGGGCTCGTTCCTCGGGACCAGAGCGGACGAGGCCCAGGCCCGCGCGCTCGAGGACCTGTTTCCCGCGGTCGAATGGAACGCCACGGCCAGGACGGTATATCTTCACCCCACACCTACGCCGCCAGTGACGGGCGCCGGTACCGTGCTGGTCGTGTCCGCCGGAACCGCCGATGCCCCAGTAGCCGAGGAGGCACTGGTGACGGCCGAGGCGTTCGGCAATGCCGTCGACCGGATGCAGGATGTCGGGGTGGCCGGTTTGCACCGCTTGATGGGGGCGCAGGACCGCTTGGGCAATGCAGCGGTGGTGATAGTCGTGGCGGGCATGGAAGGCGCCCTCCCATCGGTGGTCGGCGGCCTGGTGGCGGCACCGGTCATCGCCGTCCCCACGAGTGTGGGGTACGGTGCTTCATTCGGCGGGGTCGCGGCACTCCTGGGCATGCTCAACTCCTGCGCCGCCGGGATCACGGTGGTCAATATCGACAACGGGTTCGGCGCCGCGGCCGCGGCCAGTCGTATCAACCATCGAGCCTGAGGGAGGGGATTCTGGGACGCATCTCGCTGGTGATCCTCGGTGTGGCACTCCTCGGGCTTGGTCTGTGGCGCGGTGGCTGGTGGGCTATCGCCGCGGCGGTCGGTGGGGGCGGCCTGGTGCTGGCTTCCCGGAACGGCGCTGTCCGGTTGCCGCCAGGAGCCAGGCGGGTCACGCCCCACCTCCTCCCCGATCCGGCGATCGACTGGCTGCGGCAATCTCACCAGGCGCTGGGAGCGTGGGCCATCGAGGGCGGCCGCCACGGGTCCGGCCTGGCCGGGTATCACAGCCTGGATCCGGCTGCGGATTTCACCGATAGCCGCCTGCGGCACATCGAGCATCGGCTGATGGAGGTGAGGGATCGCGACGGCGGTGGTGGTGAACGGCTGGAAGAAGGCACCCTCGTGTTCGAGGCCCTCAGCGGTTTCGTGGCCGGTCTCATGCTCAGCCCGAGGCACACACCGGGAGACCTGGAGCGCGCCCACAAGGATCTGCGGTATCTGCTGGACGGCCTCACCCGCCGGCCGATCGTTCACGAGATGGCCCAGGACCAGGCAGCGCCGGTGGAGGCGAGTCGCAGCATCGCCCTGCGCCTGGCCTATCACATTGAACGGGTACTCGACGTGCACGTGGTCGTGGCGCTGCTCGAGCCCGCCGGTGCCCGCGTTGCCGCGGTTTCCGGTGGTGCGGACATGCGGCTCGTGGGCACACTGCTGCCGGACGAAGGCCCACTCGGACGCGTGGCCCGTGGATCGGCTCGCTCGATGCAAGTGCAGGGCGAGGCGCTGGCCGACTTGGTCTCCGATCGGCGCCAGCATGGTCGCACCCAGATCACCATGCTGCACCTGCAGGACCAGGGTGAACCGATTGGGGCCGTGGCCTTCTGGCGTTTCCCCTCGGGACCACTCCCGGGTACGGCGCTGGCCGAAGTGAAGGAGATCCTGCACCAGTCGGAGCCACGGTTTCGCGCAGCAATGATGATGGAAAAGGACCGCAAAGACGCCTCCACCGATCACCTAACCGGCCTGCCTGACCGCAAGGCGCTGGAGCGGCGCCTCAAGCGCCTAGGCGACGACACCGGCGCCACCATCCTAGCTAACCTCGACCGCACCAAGTTCTTGAACGCTACCCTGGGCAATCCCGCGGGCAGCGCGGAGTTGCTGCACTTCGGCAACACCAGCAACCCCGTGTGGCGCCCAAACGATCAACCGGCCCGCACCGGGGACGGA
>CAJVYZ010000506.1 GCA_913009915.1 uncultured Gemmatimonadota bacterium
GCACGCAGTGCATCACTGTTTGGGTCATTATTCTACCGACTGCTTCTTTTTTTTTTAATGATGCGGCGACCACCGAGATCTACACTCTTTCCCTCACGACGCTCGTCCGATCTCGCACTCGCCGACGTTGAAGTCACCGGCCTGGAGCAGCCGCACCAGAATGTTCTCCACGTCCTCACCGACGTACCCGGCTTCCGTCAACGTGGTGGCATCGGCGATGGTGAAGGGAACGTCGAGGATTCGGGCCAGGGTCTGAGCCAAGAGCGTCTTGCCGACACCCGTCGGGCCGAGCAGCAGGATATTGGACTTGTCCAGCTCGACATCGTCGTCGCGGACCGGCTGTGAGTTGATGCGCTTGTAGTGGTTGTAGATGGCCACCGAAATCGTTCGTTTGGCCTTTTCCTGTCCGATGACGTACTCGTCGAGCACGGCCTTGATTTCCGACGGGGTGGGGACGTCGGTGATCCCCTCGGCGACCTCGCGCTCCTCGTCCTCGGCCAGGATCTCATTGCATAACGTGATGCATTCGTTGCAAATGTAGACCGATGGGCCTGAGATGAACTTGCGGACGGAGTCCTTGGACTTGCCGCAAAAGGAACATCTGAGGTGCTTGTCGCTGGACATGGGGTCTCGTCGCTCAGTCAGTGTCAGGGCCTAGAGTGCAAGAAATACGCCCGAATCACGATCCGTCAAGCCGTGCCGTCCTTGTCCTCATCGGTCCGCGGCGTGAAGACGCTGTCGATCAGGCCGTACTCCATGGCTTCCTCGGCGCTCATGAAGCGGTCCCGGTCCATGTCCCGCTCGATCCGCTCGAGCGGCTGGCCGGTGTGGCGGGCGTAGAGCTCGTTCATGGTGGAGCGCAGGTACAGGATTTCCTTGGCCTGGATCTCGATGTCCGCGGCCGTTCCCTGGGTACCGCCCGAGGGCTGGTGCATCATGATACGCGAGTGGGGCAGGGCGCTCCGCTTGCCGGCCGTGCCGGCCGTTAGGAGGAACGACCCCATGGAGGCGGCCATCCCCATGCAGATCGTGTTCATTGGCGAGCGCAGGTGCTGCATGGTGTCGTAGATGGCCATCCCGGCCGACACTATGCCGCCCGGCGAGTTGATGTAGAGGTAGATGTCCTTTTCCGGGTTGTCGGATTCGAGGAACAGGAGCTGGGCGATGATGATATTGGCGACATCGTCGTTGATCGGAGCGCCCATGAACACGATACGGTCCATGAGTAGCCGCGAGAAGATGTCGTAGGTCTTTTCGCCCCGGCTCGAGCGTTCGATGATGTAGGGTGGGTACAGGGTCGAGACCGTCATGCTTCCTCGGCGATGGTGGATTGGTCGAGCAGATGGGCGAATACTTTCTCTTCCGTCAGAGCCCGTTCGATTTCGGCGAGCCGCTGGGATTTCTGTAACGCCGCGTACACTTCGTTGACCTTCATGTTGCGCCCTGCCGCGATCTGGGCGACGCGCGCATCGATGTCTTCTTCGGTGGCCTTCAAGTCCTCGGCGGTCGCCACCGCGTCGAGCACCAGGTCGCGTTTGACCTGCGTCTCGGCGATCGGCCGGAACTCCTCGTGGAACTTCTCCAATTGGTCCTGCGGTACGCCGTAGGCCTCGACATACGCGTGGATGGCCCGGGCTACCATCGCCCGTGGAGCCTCCACGTTGTTGGCCGACACCAACTCGTTGATCAGTTGTTCCCGCAATCTGCCGTCGGCCTCCCGCTTGGCGGCGGCTTCGAGGTCTGCTCGAATGGCCGCCGTGAGCGCCGCCAGGTCCTCGAAGTTGCCCACCTCGCGCGCCAAGGCGTCGTCGAGCGGCGGAAGTTCCTGCCGCTTGACCTCGTGCAGCGTGATCCGGAGCCGCCGGCTCTGGCCGCGCTTGCTCTCGTCCGGGTGATCGTCCGGAAAGCGGATGTCCTCGTCGGCCGACTCGCCCGGAGTGAGCGCCATGATCCGCTCCTCCAGTTCAGGGAGCGCCTTCCCTTCTCCCAGGACCAGCGAGTAGGGCTTGGCCTCACCGGCCTCGCCGTCCTCGATGGGCGCCACCTCCACCCGGACCATGTGACCCGGGCTGGGCTTCTCGCCCTCCAGCGGGAGCCAATTGGCCTTCTGCTCCTGCACGTTCCGCAATTGCTCGTCCACCTGGTCGTCCGTCACCGGGGCCACCGTGCGGGTCAGTGAAAAGCCCCCGGTCCGCTCCAGGTTCAACTTCGGCTTGACCTCGACCAGGAACTCGAACTCGATGGGCCCTTCGTCTTCGAATTTCACGTTCCGCACCGAACGGCCGAGAACGTCGGTGAGCGACTCGGCGTCGACCGCCTGCTCCCAGCTCTCCTGCACCACCGCCTCCAGGACGGTTTGGCGGATGGCCTCGCCGTAGCGCTGCCGGACCACCGCGGGAGGGACCTTGCCCTTGCGGAATCCCGGGAGCCGCGCCCGGCGGGCGAAATCCCGGACCGCCTTGTTTTCCGCCTGCTTGACGAGATCCGGTGGGACCGAGACCGCCAGGGCCTTGGACCCTGAATCCTCGTGGGTCTTTTCGATGGTAATCTGCGTCATGGTGGGCGAAATCTACCCCCCCGGGGCGTGTCGGGGGAGGGGAGTGGTGTCGCTGCCGGCCGACTGGGGGGCCGGATGCGAACGGCGGGATTCGAACCCGCACCCCTTGCGGGACAGGATCCTAAGTCCTGCGCGTCTGCCAGTTTCGCCACGTTCGCGTGCGAGGAATATAGCGACTTGACGGCCCGTGCCCCCAGCCTGTGCCCACCGGATACGCCTGGCTGCCCAAGGGGTGTGGGACCGGCTCCGTCGACGGGCGGGTGCCGGGTGCTGGCGTGGGCTCGCGGTTGGGCGCTTGTCGGCTACTTTTGGGCACCCGAGCGAGGCCACTCCGGCACCGCTGGGCCCACC
>CAJVYZ010000507.1 GCA_913009915.1 uncultured Gemmatimonadota bacterium
TCGTGAGGTCGTTCGCTGATCTGTGTCTAGTTTTTTTTTTAATGATCCGGCGACCACCGAGATCTACACTCTTTCCCTACACGACGCTCTTCCGATCTGTCTCGCTCGCGGTCAGGGAGCTGCATGATGGCAGTGTTGAGGTCGCGCCGGAATTCGGCGTCCTCGACAACCAGTTCAGCCGACGCCGCTCCCGCGCCCATGTGCAGTTCCGGATCCGGCAGTGCGGCACTGCGCGCCGCCGCCCGCCGCCGCCGGCCCAGGCACACGTTTCGGGCAATCGAGTAGATCCACCCCAGCAGCGTCCCCGTGCCACGAAATGTCTCGCGCTTGCGGTACACCAGCTGCCACGTCTCCTGCACCAGATCTTCGGCGTCGTCATCCCCGTCGGCAAACGGGCGCACGAACGCGATCAGTCGGGGCGTATGGGCCTCGACCAGACAGCGAAACAGGGAGGCGTCGCCCGAATAGAATGCTGGGAGATCGTTGGGATCGAGGAGGGTCATGGGCCTTTCAAAAGAGGGCGTAGGGCGTGGGGCGTGGGGCGTAGTATGTTCGGGTCGGTACTGGGCGCTGGGTAGCGCTCGTGCAGTTCCTACGCCCCACGCCCTACGCCCTACGCCCCACTGTTTCCACCACCGTCGCCCACCCCAGCCCAATAATCAAGATAGAAGGCACAATCAACACGAAATCACCGGCGAAGTACACCGGCCCCGCCGCTCGCACGACTATCAATTCATAGCTGTTCTCGCCTGCAAGATAGGTCGACATGAGAAGGAAAAGGCCCATGGCCCACTGCTGCGCTTGCTGCCACTCGCGCCGTGGCGTCCGCGTTGACCAGAAGCCCACCAGGAGGCCCAGCAGGCCGAACATGATGGGTAACACGGCGCCGTCGGTGCGGCGGACGAAGTGCCAGGCCAACCGATTGGCCTGGTACCAGTCTCCCGCCGTCGGGGCGGCGACAGTCAGGGCCACGGCCGAGGCCTCCTTGGCGGCGGTGTGCAGCCGGCCCAGGGTCATCGCCGAGGGATCTCCCACCTCCGATGCCGTGACGAACCGGGGCGCCACGAAGTTGCCCACCAGGAACAGGGCGACGGCCACGGCCCCGGCGGCCGCCGCCACGGTGAAGCCATGGCGTAGCGACAGGCGTCCAGCAGGAAAGACCGACTTGGTCACCACTATCCCGGCGGGGAAGGGGGCCAGGGTCAGCGCGAGCCCCAGCCAGACGGGGAGGGTGCGGAAGGCCTCGGTGCCCATCCCGGTTGCGAGGGAAATGGCTAGGAGGAGGGCCAGGATCAGGCCTGTCCAGGTGGCGGTTTGGAGCCAAAATCGGAGTGCCAGACGCATATCAAATCTCGATTCGAAGTGAGGTCGCAGTGCACCTGTAGGGGCGACGCATGCGTCGCCCTTACCCAAAGAATGCCCAGGTCCCCGGTAGCAGGTTCGCCCGTAGGGGCGCGATGCATGCGTCGCCCATGCCCAGGGAGTCCGCAGGTCACCGGTTGCAGGAGACAGGTTCATCCCTGCCTCGGTACGGGCGACGCATGCGTCGCCCCTACATGATGCCCTCACCGAACGGTCGGTTTAGCTGACCGACTCTTCATCTCCATTTCATCACCGATTCACGGCTCGAGGTGGATCTTTACCATCGTGGGGCGGATCGCCTCTCCTCCTGTGGGGCGGCCGCGGCAGATGGAGAAAGGACGGGATCCCATGAGTAGCATCGTCAAAGTCGTCGAGGTGATCGGGGAATCCCCCAAGAGCTTCGATGACGCGGTCAGGAACGCGGTTCGTGAGAGCGCCAAGACCATCAAGAACATCAAATCGGTTTGGGTGGACAACATGTCCGGGGTGGTCGAGGGCGGCGAAATCGCTACCTTCCGAGCCAACGTCAAGGTGTCCTTCAAGATAGAAGGTCACGACTAGGCGCCCAGGATTGGGCGCGCCTTTGGCGCGCCCGTAGCGACCGGAGGCACTGCGGGCATGACTGAGCGAGAACGGCCACATGTTTCCCCCGGCCCATCCCGGTCGAGGGCACCGGGGGGGGCGCTCGGTGTGTTCGGCGGCCGGCTTCGGCTGGGAACTATCCTGGGCTTCGAGGTGGGCGTCGACGCCAGTTGGATCCTCATAGCGGTGCTGCTCAGCTGGTCACTGGCGGCCGGCTTCTTCCCGGCCCGTTTCCCCGATCTTGCCGTACCGACATACTGGGCCATGGGGATCGCCGGAACCTTGGGGCTGTTCCTCTCCGTGGTGCTGCATGAGTTGTCCCATTCGCTGATTGCCCGGCGCCACGGGGTCGAGATGCGCGGCATCACGCTGTTCCTCTTCGGTGGCGTGGCCCAGATGGGGAGCGAACCCCAGACACCCAAGGCCGAATTCCGCATCGCCATTGCCGGGCCCATCGCCAGTGTGATCATCGGCGGCCTGTTCTTCCTGTTGAGCCTGGGTTCGGCGGCGGCCTCGGCTCCGACACCGGTCACCGGTGTCCTGACCTATCTGGGCCTAATCAACATGGTCCTGGCCATCTTCAACCTGGTACCGGCCTTCCCCCTCGACGGTGGTCGCGTGTTCCGGGCGGTTCTGTGGCACATGAAGGGCGATCTCCGCTGGGCCACCCGCATCGCTTCCCAGGTAGGTTCCGGCTTCGGCATGGTACTCATCGTTCTCGGTGCCATGTCTCTGTTTAGTGGCAACCTCATCGCCGGCATGTGGTGGATACTGATCGGCATGTTCCTGCGCGGCGCTGCCCGCAAGTCGTACCAGCAGTTGATGGTCCGCCGGGCGCTCGAGGGCGAGCCGGTCAGCCGATTCATGTGTGCCGATCCCACCACGGTCTCCCCCGACATCTCCCTGAGCTCACCGGTCGAGGATTAGATCGGAAGAGCGTCGTGTCGGGAAAG
>CAJVYZ010000508.1 GCA_913009915.1 uncultured Gemmatimonadota bacterium
GCACTCAGTGGTGAAATGATTTCGGGTGAAATATTCGGCGGTGTTAGGTCTAGTGCCGTCATTGTCAACTGTTGTTTTTTTTTTTTTTTTATGTTGTTTTTTTTTTTTTTTTCAAGCAGAAGACGGCTTCCGAGTTATATCAGTGTGACTGGAGTTCAGACGTGTGCTCTTCCGATCTCCCACACGTCGATGACTCGGTCGAAGCCGCGGTCATGCTTTTCCATATGGTACGCCAGATCGGGAACGAAATACGTCAGGGTGCCGTCCTGCTTGCGAAGCACCCGGTTCTGGTCGTCACCAAATTGGGAGGACTTGAGCCACAGCGCCCCATCCGCCTCGTATGTCAGATCGCGCTCCGTCAACAGCGCAAGCGCCGCCTCCACGCGACCGTCGCGGTACAGCTGCATCTCGGACGTGACGGTATCGAAGCGCACCCCGAACATCAACAGGTCGCGGTCCTGCTCGGCCCGTTGGGCGCGAACCGCTAGCTCCCGGCACCGGGCCACCCCATCCTCCTCCGGCAGCTGAGCGAACGCCGACCCCTCGCGCTGCAGAATCTCGGAGGCCATGTCGGCCAGGTACTGGCCGTGGTAGCCGCCGTCGGGAATCGGTGTCTCACCACCGGCCGCCTGCTGCACCCGGGCCCAAAGGCTGCGGGCCAGCTTGTCGATCTGGCTGCCGGCGTCGTTGACGTAGAACTCACGGGTTACCGTATGACCTTGCCATTCCAGCAGCGAGGCAATGGCATCGCCCAGCGCAGCACCCCGCCCGTGACCCACATGCAGCGGCCCGGTCGGATTGGCCGAAACGAACTCCACGTTCCACGACAAGAGCTTGTCCACCTCGCTCCGGCCGTACCGCGGACCTTGATCGATGATCGTGCGCAGAGCCTCGATCAGCTGCTCGTCCGCCAACCAGAAGTTGATGAACCCCGGGCCGGCAATCTCGGTCTTGGCAACGAGCGACGGGGCAAGCTCCAGCCGGGAAACGATCTGCTCGGCCAGAGCCCGCGGATTGGACTTCAGCTGTTTGGCGAGCAACATCGCCAGGTTCGTCGCCAAATCCCCGTGAGATGCCTCCCGGGGACGCTCCAGCACGAAGCTGACATCCTCCGCACCGAGTTCCCGTGCCACCCGGGTCAGCTCGGCGTGCAGGGCATCACTCACTGGACGGCGAGGATGACGAGGAAGATGACGACGATGACGACGAAGAGGAGGTTGAGGAACCCCCACCGGTCTTGGAGCCGGAGCCCTTGTCCTTGTCCTTGCCCTTGTCCTTGCCCTTGTCCTTGGATCCGGGTTCCGAGGCTGCCTCGGCCTTCCGGGGGCCCTTGCCGTCCTTGCCGTAGTCAGTGATGTAGAAACCGCTCCCCTTGAACACGAGACCGGCCCCTCCCGAGATCAACCTGGCCGCGGGCGCCCCGCATTCCGGGCACTCATTAGACGGCTCGGCACTGATTCTCTCGAGTTTCTCGAAGGTGTGCCCCGCGGAGCACCGGTATTCGTAAGTCGGCATTCTGATCCCATGGCTGGTCGAACCAAACGGCGCAAAATCTTAGTGTCACGCACCCGCAGATTCAAGGCGGCGATGCAGGTGAATACCCCCCAGCCCACCGGACTAGGGCGAATGTGACTCGGCGGGTGCAGGGACAGCCGCCTGGAAGACGATCTCTCCCACGAACGCCCGCGCTCCACGGCGTACCACTGACGATAGCACCGCCAGCAGAAGGATGCCGAGGGCGACCGTTTGGAGGAGAGACGCCCCTTCGGGGGTCATCTCCGCCACCGGCAGCCCCGACACCTGGGGGATGACCGCGTTGACGATCCATCCCAGCACCAGCGACAGGCCGATGATGGTCAGGCTGAACGTCACGGCTGTCCGCCGGCCATGGAGCTGGGCCAGGACGCCGAACGTCGTCACATTGGTAGCGGGCCCGGTAAGGAGGAATGCCAAGGCCGCGCCGGGCGACACGCCACCGGCCAGCAGCACGGCCACCAGCGGCGTGGCCGCCGCCGCGCAGACGTAGAGCGGCAACCCGACCAGGGCAAAGAACACTACATCCAGGCCTCGCGGAATCGACCCCAGCAACCCGGTTCCCACCAGCGGCGTGATTCCGGCGGCGATGATGAGACCGAGGATGATCCAGGGCGCCGTATGGTCGACCACCTCCCCGAAGCCGATCCCGATGGCGCGACGAACGGTACCGAGGACACCCGCATCGGCGGCGTCCTCATCGGCTTCATGGGTTGGCAACGACCGCCTGGGGACTCCCGGGCTCAGCTTGGCAACCAGCCACCCCACCGTCAGGGCCACGATTACCGCGCCGAGCACCCGGATGACCGTCATGGTGCCACCGAGCAGCGGTATCGAGAGGAAAATGGCGTCGAGACCGAGTTCGGGCGTGGCCACCAGGAAGGCCATGGCAGCCGTCATGTGGGCTCCGCGCATAATCAGGGTCCGGTAGAGGGGGACCACGCCACAGGAACAGATCGGCAGGGGGAGCCCGACCGTCATCCCCCGGAGGGCCTGCATCCCGGCTGACCCCCGGCGCATCCACTCTATCGATGATCGCGGCAGCAATACGCTCAAGAATCCGGCCATCAGGTACGCCAGCACCAGCGCGGGTGCGCTCTCCAGCGCCAGGCCGAGGAAGGCCGATCCCATACTCGGCCGCGGGCTGCCAACCACCGGTTCGGTAAACAACAGGAGAACGAGTAGCGCCAACCCGATCAGCGCCCCCACCCCCTCCAGCCGGCGTTCCCTACCCCCACGGGTCATCTCGTGCTGGTGCCGGTGGACCACCACGTGGATCAGGGCTCCGGCCACGAAGGCCTCGAACCACGCTACCGCACGGAGCGAGGCATGCTCCAGCATGACCCCGCCGACGGAAAAGCCCA
>CAJVYZ010000509.1 GCA_913009915.1 uncultured Gemmatimonadota bacterium
TTCTCCGGTGTCCTCACAGAGCTATATTAGTCCTGTATTGCGTTCGCTGCAGCGTTGTCGGGCTGTTTTTTTTTTTTAATGATACGGCGACCACCGAGATCTACACTCTTTCCCTACACGACGCTCTTCCGATCTCCTCGTGCCCGCGAGAGGTCTCAGCCTCCTGGGCTTTGATCGCCCTCTTGCTGTATCCCTCGACCAGCACGTCCACATCCCGCGCCTGCGACAGACTGCGGCCGCGATCGCGGAACCATGCCTGCTCCCGGCGGTAACGCGCCTGGTCGAGCGCCGGCCGGGCCAGCTTGTGGATGGCCCGCGCTCTCTTGAGCTGTTTCCGCACCACGTGGATCCGGCTTTCGACGGTGTCGTTGGTGGCTGCTTCACGGGAGGCCTGGACCAGCAGCGCCCGCATTACTCGCTGTAGGCCAGATTCGAAGGCTTCGTGGTGCTTGAGGTGGTATTTCACGGGCGACCAGCTCGAGGATATAGCATGCCGGTAACCTACCCGGCGCTCGGGACAGCGGACACCACCGGCGCTGCGGCGCCACCGACTGGACAAGGTCCCGGGCACAAGAAACGACACCCGGCGGGCCGCAGCCCGTCGCGCGTCGTTGGTTCCGGCATTCTTGTAGGGAGCTACCGACTCAAGTTACCTCGAACCGTCATGCGGCGTTGATTGCGCATGATGCTGATTTCGAACTGTTCACCCGACTGGTAACTCCGCAGGATGCGGTGCAGATGCGACGGGTTCTCGGTGGTCCGTCCGTCGACGGCAAGCACCACATCACCACCCTTGAGTGCCAACCCCGATTCCGCGGGGACGCTGATGACCAACACCCCGCTACTGGTCCCAAAGTAGCCACCGAGTTCGGCGTTCATCGGGGCCAACTCCAGGTCGAACAGGGGATCCGCAAAGAACAGATTGACGCCGGGGCCGAGCACCCTGGTGCGCACGCGCGGCATGTTCCGCTCGAACTCCACCAGCAGGCTGTCTTCACCGAACCGGACACCCCAGTCGCCTTCCGGGGTGCGCCACTCACGGACCATGGTCGGCCACGACTCCGTGACGAGCGACAGATGCAGGGTCCGGTCGCCGCGGCGCAATTCGACGTTGATGGTGTCGTCAGGATCGAGCTTCGAGGCCACCGCAATCAGCCGGAACCCGGGCACCGATGATCCGTCATCGGCCGTGACGGCGTGCCGGTCATCGAGCAATGATTCGTCGTCGAGCGCCACCACGATGTCTCCGCTGCGGATGCCCGCACGATCCGCGGGACCGTTGGGCGACACCGAGTTGATGAGCGCGCCGTAGCGGTCCGAGTCGCCGGCGCGCAGGTTGACGCTTATTCCCAGGTGAGCCCGGCGCAGGGTGACGAATCCGGTCATTAGCGGACTGACCGAGTCCACGTGCACCCGGATGTGGATGTCATCTCTGGATTGGGCCTCTGCGCCGGCACCCGCTCCCAGCGCCAACACCACCAAACCCGCGACCCTCATCGATATCCTCGTCACGATCTACAATCCCGCGTTGGTGGCACGGGTCAGGTGCACGTTCACCAAGGCATCCATCAATCCCACCCGCTGGCGCCACAAGCTCAGGAGCGCCTCATCGCGTACCCGCTGGCGCATCATCCCGGCCACCTGGAGCTGCCGATCGACTTCGGCAATCCGAGTCTCCAGCCCGGCGACGACAGTTGCCGTCCGGCCGTCGGTGACCCGCCCCTCCGGCCGGTACCGCCCCAGGGCGGTCTCCAGCATTTGCGACTGTGCCATGGCCGTGCCGATCGCCCGGCTCGACTCTTCCTCGGGTGCGGCAACGGGTCGGCCACCCAGCACCAGGAACAGCGCGATGGAGGCGGCCAGAGCCAATCCACCCACCCCACCCCACGCGGCACGGCGGCGACGGCGGTGAGCCACGACCTGGCTCCGTATCTCCGGCCACAGGTCCCGCGGCGCCTGAAGCGTGGGAAGCGCCTTGAGCTGCGCCGTCCGCTGGTGCGATCGTTCGAGTTCGTCCTGGCACACGTGGCACGTTCCCAAGTGCTGCCGCGCCGATTGCGACCCGGGCGACGAGGCCGGCTCACGCACGTCCAGCAACTGCTGCATAGTCAGGTGCGTCATGCGGTCGCCTCCTCTCCCAACCACCCGCGAAGTCGCACGTGGGCTCGCGCCAATTGTGACTTGGAGAAGCTCACCGATTTGCCCATCATGGCGCCGATTTCGCCGTGAGTGTACCCCTCGACATCGTGGAGCCACACCACCGCGCGTGCGGTGTCCGACAGGCGGTTGATCGCCGCGTCGAGATCCATACGGAGCGCCACATCCGAACCCTTCCGCGACGGCGCCGTGTCTTCGTGCAATTCGTCCGTGTCGCGGTACTTCTCACGACGGATTCTCATCAGCGCCTTGCTCGCCGCAATACGTTTGATCCACGCCGTCAGACTGCCGTGTCCGGTCCCCCGGAAGGTGCCGATGCTCCGGCAGACTTCCAGAAAGGTCTCCTGAAGCACGTCCTCGGCGTCCTCGGGAGCCCGGCAGATCCGGCGGGCCAGGGCATACACCATGTGCTCGTAGGCGCGGTAGATGTCCTCCAACGCACTGATATCGCCGGACTTGGCTCGCTGGATCGAAACGTCATCCAAGGTCGCGGACATGACTCCCGTCATCATGCTTGTTTAGATGCGTTCGGGTCCCCGACCGTCGCAGGCCCGGGACCCGTTCGCGACGGTGAGAATCTGCTCCCGTCAGGGACGCAGATGTTTGTAGAGCACGCGGATCATTCGATAGGCCTCCGGATAATCACCGGTGGTAAAAGCCACCGTCCGGTGATCTAGATCGGAAGAGCGTCGTGTAGGGAAAGAGTGTAGATCTCGGTGGTCGCCGGATCATTGAACAAA
>CAJVYZ010000510.1 GCA_913009915.1 uncultured Gemmatimonadota bacterium
ACCGACATGACGGTGCCTCACGTGCGCGACCTGCCCGGCACCTTGCCGGGGACGTTCGCGGCAGCGGCGCTGCGGGCCAGGGAGGCGGGCTTCGATGGCGTGGAGCTGCACTACGCCCACGCCTACACCATGGCCTCGTTCCTCTCGGCGCTGCATGACCGGCCCGACGGATATGGCCGTACGCTTGAAGGGCGAGCGCGGTTGCCGCTGGAGGTCTACCGCGCGGTGCGGGCGGCTGTAGGGTCGGATTGGGCGGTCGGCTGCCGGTTTCTGAGCGACGAGTGCGTCCCGGGCGGGAGTACCCTCGACGACGCGGCGTACTTTGCTGTGGCCTTTGCGGCTGCCGGGATGGACTTTCTGTCGCTGTCGCGGGGAGGGAAATTCGAGGACGCCAAGCAGCCCAAGGTCGGCTGGGCTGCGTATCCCTACACCGGTCGCAGCGGCTATGAATGCATGCCTACCGTCCGTTCGGATGCGGCCGGTCCGTTCGGTCGAAACGTCGACGCCGTGGCTTTCATTAGGGAGCGTGTTCGCGCAGCGGGTCATGCCACGCCGGTCGTGGTATGCGGCGGTATCAGTACCTACGGTCAAGCCGAGGCTATCCTGGCCGACGGGCAGGCGGACGTGGTGGCCTCGGCGCGCCAGACCCTGGCCGATCCCGATTGGTTTCTGAAGGTGCGTTCAGGAAAGGGCGGCGAAGTGCGGCGTTGCGTCTTCACCAATTACTGTGAAGGATTGGATCAGGTGCACAAGCAGGTCACTTGCAAGCTGTGGGACCGCGAAGCGATCGACGACGCGGATGTAGTGCTGGCCGACGATGGCCGGCGCCGTCTGACGGCTCCGGCATGGCGCCACGACCACGCCTCAGGGAGTGACACCCGATGAAAATCGTGAGCGTTGGCGGCGGACCAGCGGGCCTCTACTTCGCGATCCTCATGAAGCAGGCGAATCCGGACCACGACATGGTGGTGTACGAGCGCAACCGGCTGGAGGACACCTTCGGGTTCGGCGTAGTGTTCTCCGATGCTACCGGTGGCAACCTGGCGACCGCGGACCCGGTGACGTTCAGGGAGATGGAGCGCCACTCCGCCAAGTGGGACGACATCGCCATCCACTATGGCGGCGAAGTGATTGTCTCGACGGGGCACGGCTTCAGCGGCATGTCCCGCTGGACGCTGCTAAAAATCCTGGCGGATCGATGCCGCGACCTGGGGGTCGATCTCCGTTTCGAATCCGAGGTCACGGACCTGTCCCTATTCGGCGATGCCGATCTCATTCTGGCAGCGGACGGCTTCAACAGTGGCATCCGCACCGAGTACCGGAAGGCCTTCCGTCCTCAGATAGAGTTCCGCCCCAATCGATTCGTATGGCTGGGGACCACTCCGCCATTTCCCGCGTTCACCTTTTACTTCAAGGTCGACACCCACGGCCTGTGGCGAGTGCACGCGTATCAGTATGAGGAAGGACACTCCACTTTCATCGTGGAGGCAACCGAAGAAACGTGGCAGGCCTCAGGCCTGGGCGAATCAGACGAGGACGCCACCGTGGCGTACTTCGAGCGATTGTTCGCTGAGGAGCTGGAGGGCCACCGCCTGCTCAAGAACAAGTCGCTGTGGCGCCGGTTTCCCAACATCAGCAACCGCAGCTGGCATCATGACAACATCGTCCTCATGGGCGACGCCGCCCACACCGCGCACTTCTCGGTCGGGTCGGGGACCAAGCTGGCAATGGAGGATGGGATCGCTTTGGCCGAGGCGCTGGCGGCTGCCCCCGATATCGCAACGGCGCTGGTAGCGTATGAGGCTGCCAGGCGGCCGCCGGTCGAGAGCCTGCAGCGCGCCGCCCAAGTGAGTCTCGAGTGGTTCGAGAACGCCGAGCGGTACATGGCACTTGATCCGATCCAATTCGCCTTCAATTTGTTGACGCGCAGCCTGCGGGTGAGTCACGAGAACCTCAAGCTGCGCGACCCGGCCTTCGTGGACCGGGTGGATCGCTGGTTCGCTGGAGTTGCCGCAGCCCAGTCAGTCGCGGTCGTCCCGACCGACCCGCTCGCCTTCTGGTACAGAGAGCCGGGACTCATAGTCGAAGCGGGCGGTGGCGTGCTCGAGGCGCCGGAGCGGTGGGGCGAGCTATGCCGGCGGGTGAACCCGCAACGATCACTGGCAACCATCCTTGGTCGCCCGCTGCCCCCACGCGCGGTGGTCGCGTGCGTGAGTTGCGAACACTTTGCGGAATCGAAAAACGATGGAGCGGTGACGGCATTAGCCGAAACCCTTCGGGCCCGAATCAACGAATTGTCAACCCATCTCGGCGTCACGATCCCTGTGTACGTGATGTTCACGAAGGCGGATACAGTACCATTTTTCGATGATTTCATTCGCCGTTGGCCCCGCTCGAATGAGCAAGAGGTCTTCGGAAGCACACTCGCCACGCCGGCCGGCTCGGACGCCAAGCCCTATGAACCAGACCGGATCCAGCAGCGCCTCACCCACCTTCTTGAAGGCCTTGTCCAGTCGCTTTCGTCCCGCCGAACCGATTTGCTCCGGTTGGAGACAGAGTCGATGGCGATCCGGGGCGTGTATGAGTTCCCCCGGGAATTTGGAAAACGGACGCCCTTGTTTGCACGGTTCCTCCAGGAGTTGACGAGACCGGGACAGATTCCGCCTCATCCGTTCCTCCGAGGTTTCTATTTCACCGGTCGGCGGCAAGGCGACGCACAGGATGAAGCCGGCGGGGCCGTGTGGGGGGGAGAGCCGGCGCGCGCTGCGAGCGCGACGGCGTTGTTCGATACTAGATCGGAAGAGCGTCGTGTAGGGAAAGAGTGTAGATCTCCGTGGTCGCCGCATCATTAAAAACAAAACAGCACAGCCCACTCGAGTGCACGCCTGCTTCTCC
>CAJVYZ010000511.1 GCA_913009915.1 uncultured Gemmatimonadota bacterium
TTTTTTTTTTTCAAGCAGAAGACGGCATACGAGATATATCAGTGTGACTGGAGTTCAGACGTGTGCTCTTCCGATCTGGTCTCGCAATTGGTACGCCTTGGTTGCGGCATCTGCCGCTTCTTGTGCATCGCCGAAGTTGTTGCTCAACACTACAGCCAGCCGGCGCCAGGCCATGGCAAAGGTGTTGTCCTCAGCCAGAGCGGCACGCAGAAATTCGATGCCGCGCTCGATATCACCATCGGTGACGGCCACGTTGGATTCGCGATACAGGCGCAGAGCTTCCAAGGACGATGTACTCACCAGGTCCAGCCGATCCGTGGCACGGATGCTTATTAGCGACTCGCCCACCCGCTCGCGCAACTTGCGCGACAGCCTATCCACCGCCTTGATGATCTCTCCGTCGTCATCGGCGGTCTCCCGGTGGGCCGTCAGCACCGACCCATCGCGAGCCGACACTACCTTGGCCGACAAGACATATCCCCGGCCCAGGGTGCTGATGTCTCCCACCACCATGGCCTTGGCGCCTTCGCGTTCAGCAATCTCCCGGGCCGTTTCTTCGTCTACCGGGGAATTGGGGTCCCGGGCCATGCGCTCTAGTGCGCTCCGCACCTCGCTGTCGTCCAGCAGTTTGATCACCGGCGATTGCGAAAGATCGATACGCAGCGCCTCGGTGACCGACGCGCCCAGCATCGAATCCGACGTGCGGTTCTCGAAATCCGCCAGCACCAGCTTGTCGCGCTCGCCCAGGACGCCAGAGGTGATGAGCGTTGCCGCGGGACCGATGCCCATGGCTCGCATCGCCGCGTAGCCACCGGTGACGACGCCCAAGCCGGCAAAAGCCACCAAGCCACCGACGAGGGCCCGGCGCCAGGTAAACCAGCTATGCAACCCCTCTTGCGCGGCCGAATCGTAGATGCCCGTCGCCCGGTGCACTGCCCGGCGGCGCTCCGCGTGGCCAGTGTACAGCGCAATGGGAAACCCGAGTGCCATCAGCCCGACCGCGCCGAGCAGCACCCAGTCGGGCAGCCCCAGCGCCTGGATCAGGGCATAGACGATCGCCAGCACGCCGACGGCCGCCAACACGAACAGGCCGGCAACCCGAACCGGGTGGCCTTGCCGTGCCGCCTGATCGATGTGGTAGGCATCCACCGGTTGGGTACCGGTGGGGGTGACTCCTCCGCCAGTCGGTGTCATGCCGGCACTGGGCGTGGTCAGCGCCTCCAGTTGCGGCGCCAACTGGTCGGCTTTCTGCCACCGGTCGGCGGGACGCTTCTCCAAACAGCGCATGACCACGTCGACCAGCGGCTGAGGCACCGTCGTCCGGTAGGTGGTGATGGGATCGGGAGTCTGGGTTACGTGCGCCGCCAGGACCGCTTGGGGGCTGGGAGCGATGAACGGCGGCCTGCCGCACAGCATCTCGTAGGCGACGACGCCGACCGCGTATATGTCGGCCCGATGGTCCGTATGGGGATCGGCCGAGGCCTGCTCCGGAGCCATGTAGGCCGGCGTACCCAGCGCCACCCCGAGCGAGGTCAGATCGCTGCGCCCCGACTCGGCCACCGCCTTGGCCACACCAAAGTCGGTTACCAGGGCGTGGTTGCGCGACAGCATGATGTTGTCGGGCTTGATGTCGCGGTGAACGATGCCCTGACTGTGGGCGTAGTCGAGCGCGTCGACCACTTCGCGCAGGATGCGCACGGCCTCCGCGATGGGCAGTTCACCCTCGCGCTCCAGTTTCTGGCGCAGCGATTCGCCCTCGATGAAGGGCATGATGTAGTACAGCAGATCGCCCGAGGCGTCGGCCGTGAGCAGCGGCACCACGTGCGGGTGCTGCAGCTTGGCCGCCAATTGGATCTCGCGCCGGAAACGGTCGATGCTCACCCCGGCGGCCATCTCGGGCGGCAGGACCTTGACCACCACCTGGCGGTCGAGGGCGACTTCCCGCGCCAGGAACACCCGGCTCATGCCGCCGCCGGGAAGTTCGCGCTCGATGTGGTACTGCTGGCCCAAAATGCCCTGAAGGCGCTCGAGAAACTCGGACACTAGCGGGGCAACGGGGCAGCTGGGGGGCGGGGCCCGTTGACGGAAACTGGGTTAGGCATTGGTCTCGTAGTGGGGGATCAGCCATCAAGAATGGGGCATTCCGGCGGTGGCGGCAAGCTTCCAATGTGGCACCCCCCGGGCCGGCGCCATCAGGCGTCCCTTGCTGCCTCGAAGGACAATGCTATCCTTTTATTGCCGCGAGCACAGCTTCATTCAACTGAGGTAGCCATGCGTTCTACAGTCGCCCTGATTAGGTCGGGAGCCATCCTGGGCCTCACGCTCATTTCCCTCACCACCTGGGGCGAGGCCCAGACCGCTCACATACCCCCGGGGGTGGGAGCCCTGACCGGGTTCGCCACCGCCATTGCCGTGGCGGACGGCGAGATTCTGGTGAGCCGTACCGGCCAGTCGCCCTTCATTCCGCTCAAGACGGACCGCGCCGGGGCGGTGCACGTCTTCCGTGCCACCGCCGCTGGGTCCTGGGCCGAGGCGGCCGTGCTGGCAGCCACCGACGGTGTGGTCGGCAACGAATTCGGTGACCAGATGGCTGTCGGCGGCGGCACCCTGGCCGTGGTCGCCCCCAAAGCCAACGACGGCGACGGGATGGTGTACCTCTTTACCCGTGAGGGAGATACCTGGAGTGAAGCCGGGTCGGTGGTGGCATCGATCGAAAACGATAGCCTCCCAGCCGAGGCGTTCGGCGATGCCGTGGCGGTGCACGGCGACGTCCTCTTCGTGGCGGCTCCCCGGCAAAACAGGGCGGGCGGCGCGGTGTACGTATTCCGCCGCACCGGGGATGGATGGTCCCAGACCGCCGTGATCACCGCGAGCGACGGCGCCGCCACT
>CAJVYZ010000512.1 GCA_913009915.1 uncultured Gemmatimonadota bacterium
GGGGAGACGCGCCATGGCGCCGACATGCCAGGCTGCGCTGGGCACGAGGGGGGAGCCCCGGAGGGCGCATGAGCCCCGGGGGGGGGAAGGACTTGCCCCGACGTGCCCCGCTGCGCGGGGCACGAGGGCTAAGTCCCGGATGGCCCATGAAAAACGGGGGCAAACGCCCCCGTTTTGAATGGGCCCTCCGGGACTTGAACCCGGGACCGACGGATTATGAGTCCGCTGCTCTAACCAGCTGAGCTAAGGGCCCGACAACCCAAAGGTGGCCCGGACGGCCGATGAGGGCAACCGCCCTGCGACCTTACCGCCCCCGAGAGGTGGTTTCTACCCATCGGGCAGCGAGCATCATAGATTGCGGTACACTTCGCTCGAGGAACTCCGATGCGCCGTCTCAACATCCTCAGTCTGATTGCCGTTACCGTCGCGGTCGGCTCCTGTTCGTCGACCGAACCCCAGGCCACCAGGCTGTCGTTCCGCGTGCAGCCGTCCAACGCGGCAGCGGGGCAACCCATCACCCCGGCGGTGCTGGTCGGTTTTGTTGACGGTCAGCAGACGCAGATAACCAATATCGACGCGGTGATTACCGTTGCGCTCATCCCCTCGACCGGTTCAGCGGGCGCCATCATGAGCGGCACGCTCACGGCGCAGAGCGTCGATGGCGTAGCAACATTTTCCGACTTGAGGATCGATCAGGCAGGAGCCGGCTTCCAGTTGGTGGCTACGGACGCGGATAGCATGTTTGCGCCGCGGAACAGCAACCCGTTCAACGTATCGCCGTAGCCGGCTAGTTGAGCCCGAAAAAATAGGAAAACGCTATCAGGTACTCTCGCGTTTCCAGTTCGGGCCCGTTGGCGATCCGGTTGAGGTTCTTGAGGCCGAGGTTGTAGCGTAGTTCCGCCAGGAATGAACCGGCGGCGAAGCCAATGGCCCCCAGCAGGCTGACATCCATGAGCGACGGGGCGATGTCGGACGGGAAGGTGATGTCGTCGCAGGTGGTTCCCCCGACGTCACAACCGAGATTGAAGCCGAAGGACGGACCGGCGGACAGCACCATGAAGGTGTTGGAGGGCTCACTGATGGTGACCCATAACTCGCCGAGCGGCTGGAGCCGGAAGTATTGCAGCTTGACGGCTTCGTTGGTGGCGGTGATGGTGGTCTTGTTGTTGTCGTATATGCCCTCGAGCCGGGCGCCCCAGCGGATGTTGAACCGCGCCTGATACGACGCACCAACCCAGCCGGAGATCTCCGCGTTGTAGGTGGCCGTATCGAGCTGAACGTCACCCTGCCAGTCGTACGAATTGATCCCGCCAACGATGCCGATGCTGTGCCTGATCTGGGCGGCCAATGGACTCTGGGCCATCGTCACGCCGATGATGGTGGCACTGATGCCGATCGACAATCTGCGAATGGTTCGGCGGTAGCGCGTCATGGTCGTCTCGATGACAGGTGCGGGTTGGGGAATCCGGTAGCGAGCCGCACCGGATGATGCTAATTTTGGGGCGGTTCCGCAAGGAGGTAAGGAATTGCCTTGCTGCCGTTCCATGACGGTGTTAGCGTGAGGGAGATGGTACCACCTTCCCAAGGCCCACCGCTTGGGGACCCACGACGACAGTGGAGTATCGCATGAGGCGGATTTCGGCGCTGGTTGCTGCGCTCCTGCTGGTCGGCGCGGTCGTTGGTGTTCCCCCGGCAGCGGCGCAGGCCGCGCAGCCGGTCGGCTTGTTGCATTGCGATAGCAGTTGTCTGTCGACCCAATTCGTGGCGAGCGCGCCAGTAGTGGCGGACTCCCTGTCGGTGTCCCAGTCCGCAAGCTGCCAAGGCCCTTGCCATCCCAAGCGGGTCGATCTGGCCGTGTTGCAGATGGTGTTCATCAACTACCTGGTGGGCACGTTCAACCGCTTCGCCCGGAACGAGCCGTTCACCTACGTCGGACCTCAGACCTGGGCCACCAACTTCAGGGAAGGGTTCAACTGGGACGACAACAACTTCCAGACCAACCAATTCGCCCACCCGTTCCACGGCAGCATCTACTACGGTGCCGGGCGTTCGAACGGGCTGGATTTTTGGGAATCGATCCCGCTCACGGCCGGCGGCAGCCTGATGTGGGAGTACATGGGCGAATCCCACCGGCCGGCGTTCAACGACTGGATCGCCACCACCATGGGCGGCGTCGCCTTGGGTGAATCTTTCTATCGTCTTTCTTCGCTGATACTCAACAACGAGTCGACCGGAACGACGCGGGCGCTCAAGGAAATTGGCGCAGCCGCCTTCAACCCCATGCGCGGGTTCAACCGTCTGATGCGTGGTGATGTCAGCTACATAGGTCCCAGCGACTTCGAGCGCGATCCGGGCTTCTTTGCCATCCGGATCAATACCGGTGCCCGGGCCATTGGTGAGGGCGAGTCTCTCGCGAATGGTCAGACACACGGGTTCCTGTCGTTCGATTTTGAGTACGGTGACATGTTCGCCAGGGATTACCGCAAGCCGTTCGACACCTTCCGCCTCTCGATTCAGATGAACGGGCGCAACGAGCAGGTGATAGGTCGAGTCCAGGTAGAAGGGGTGCTGTATTCGTCGGAATTGACGCCCACCACCAAGCACCTGTTCAGGGTGTGGCACAACTACGATTACATCAACAATGACGCGCTCGAGTTCGGCCGCAACGGCGTGACCCTGGGCGTCGATTCGCGGTTCCCGGTGTCCGACAAGCTCGAAATACGGACCACGCTGGGTGGCAATATCATCGTGCTCGGCGGCATCAATTCCGAGTTCGTCGGCGTCGCCGATCGCAGTTATGACTTTGGGCCCGGCATAGGTTTCCAAGTGGCGGCCCGACTTCTCCGGCGGGGCCCGCTGTTCCGAGATCGGAAGCGCGTC
>CAJVYZ010000513.1 GCA_913009915.1 uncultured Gemmatimonadota bacterium
GGCCCTCCCCTCTTCCCCTCCCCGACGCTCTTCCGATCTACCCGGGGTGTCCTCGCCGGGATCATCGACCGGCTCGAACTGGACGTAATACCGGTCGTCCGCGGCGTCGGGTCCGCCCGGGTTGTCGTTGACTCGGATGATCAGGGTTTCGAACGATACGCCGAGGCCGTCGTCCTCCGCAATGGCTCTATCGCCGACGTTGACGAGTGAGCGGTCGACTGCACTTATCCCGCTGTCGATCACTACGTCTGCCCCTGATACCTGATACATCACGCCGCTTGTTATGTCGTCACCCCGATCCGCCAAGACCGCGTCGACTCGTCGAGGCAGCGTGTCCAGGTAGATGATCTCCGAGGATGGGAACCGCACTCCGAACTCGAGTTCGAGTTCTTCGAGTTCGGCGATTGCGTCTTCGAGGAACTCATGGGCATCGGCCTCCGCTCTCGATTCGAAGGTGGTGTCCGGAGCCGTGAGGGCCTCGGTGCGGGTGGCCTGGGCGATGGCGAGAGCGAACTTGGCGTCCTCCACACCTTGGTTCGGGTCCGACGGCAGCGCGTCGAGGGCGGCCTGGGCGTCCTCAACGGCGGCCAGCGCTGCAACTTTGGCGTCCTCGGCCTCGGTTGCGGCGGCTTGGAGATCGGCGAGTTCTTCGGGAGTGGGGGCGACGCCGGTGTCTGGGTGAGTCCCCGCCTCGGCCTCGGCGAGGCGGTCGGCCGCGATCGTTGCCGCCTCGGTCGTCGCGGTGGCTTCGAGCTTGGCAGCTTCGAGGTCTGCAGCCAGAGTGACAGCCGACGCGATTTGTTCGGTCGCCAGATCCTCAGCTTCCTCCAAGGCTCGTTCGGCATCGGCTACCTGCTGGTCAAGGGCAAGCTGTTGGGACTCTGGCAGAGGCCGGCGGGCGGCGGCGAGGCCTTGCTCTGCGGATCGGAGTTGGTCTCTGGCCCCCTCGACCGCCGCCTCGGCCCCATCGATCTGGGCTCGCTCTTGCGCGCTTCTCGGCTGAGGCGCATACCCGTTCTCGTCGTAGAGGGCTGTGACCGCAGCGGCAGTGGCCGCGTCGTATATCCCATCGACTGGACCCGGGTCGAACCCAAGCCTGGCCAGGGCCTCCTCCAACTGTTCAACGTCGTCTCCGCTTTGTCCCGGACCGAGATCCCTGAATGCCGGGAGCTCGCCCTGCAGGACGAACACCGGGCGACCGCCTACTTCTGCAACCGCCTGGCCGTCTTCTATCAGTGTCCCCTGATCGGCGAGTACACCGGTCAGGATGGAGACCCCCTCGTAGTTTGCGACAAGCGATATGTCGGTCGAGTCGGAGAAACGCACCGTTCCCCGCACGACGACCGTGTTGGAAAGCTCCACCCGCTGGACCTCGACCGTGATTAGCGACGGTTCAGGCGGCTGACTCTCCGCCTGTGCCTCCTCGCGGCTCTGCAATCGGCTGGCACCGAACCAGCCGACCGCGGCAGCCAGGACTGCAACACCCACTGTCATGGCGATGACCTTGCCGCCCTTGGTCAAAGCCAAGCCTCCCTCTCAACTGAGCGTTTCCGCATTGATGGTTAGAAATCTGCGTCGGGAAGCAGTTCCCTGATCTGGTCTGCGTTTTCGTCTATGAAGGCTTGCTCGTATTCGGCCATGACTTCGAACTGAGCGTCTGACGGAAGGAAAGTGGTGCCAGGGCATGCCAGGTCTGTGGCGGCCAGGGCCAGCTCGTACTCCCTCACTTCGGCCAGCAACTCTTCGTCAACATCTGGCCCCTGGCCGAAGAGGGCATCCAACTCGTCTTCTGACAATGCCTCGATCTGCTCCTCGGTCATGTTCTCGGCCGGGTGCACCTGAGAATTCCAGATCGGTTCCATCCGGCTTTCGAGTTCTTGGTAGACGTCTTCTTGGGAGCTGAAGGCGTATCCGGCCTCGGCCATGCAGGCCACCCACGCGTCGCGCTCAGCGACGATCCGAGGGTCGGCCTGGATGCGCTCCCACATTGCTTCCATCTGGTCGCCGAACGTCTCGTAGAATGCCTGGGATTCGTCGCCGCCGTAGATGTCGTCGTAGGCCTCGGACTGGCAGCCGGTTGGCACGAAGTCTTCGAAAAGAGCCTCGAGTTCTTCTTCTGAGAGTGTCTCGTCGAATTCTGGTGACTCCCCGTAGAGCGCCCGGAAGTAGGCGTCGCGCTCCGCGTCGCTCAGGGATTCGACGTAGTCCTGGTTGGGATCCTGAAAGGCCGCTTCCTCTTCGAAGAACTCCTGTTCCTCCCCGAAGTATGTGGACATCCCGTACCCGTATTTCAGGACCCGCTCCTCGGGGCTGAGGTCTTCCTCCTCTGAGAAGAAGAACCCCTCTCCCTGGTCCATCGGCTCGTATTCGAAGCCTTCGGCGGCCATGCAGCGGCGGATCTCGTCCTGTGCCTCCCGCTCCCGCTGCGCGAATTCGGCCTGCTGGTCCTCTTGGTTCCGGCCGTCGAAGCCGAGCAGTGCGCCGATCGGCGATACGTAGTTTTCCCAGGGATTGTTGGATTCCTGTTCGCCTTCGCCCTGATCCTCTGCGTTGTCGCCTTCGCCGCTGCCGGCGTCGGTGCCTTCGGTCTGTGCTTCGGCCGCTTCTGTCGGTGTAGCCGTGCCGCCGCCACAAGCGACCAGGACTAGAAGGAATGCCACCGCCAATGCTGATAAACGTCTCATAATCGTCCCCTCATCAGTGCGTGCTACTAAAAAGTGTCCGCGTCAAGAGAAGATCGGAAGAGCGTCGTGTAGGGAAAGAGTGTAGATCTCGGTGGTCGCCGTATCATTAAAAAAAAAAACAGAGAAAAACATTCATGAAACTCACACAATCGCGCAGACAACATATCATACGCACGTCGCCAGGACACGAAGTGGA
>CAJVYZ010000514.1 GCA_913009915.1 uncultured Gemmatimonadota bacterium
TTGTTGTATTTAATGATACGGCGACCGCAGCGATCTACACTCTTCCCATACACGACGCTCTTCAGATCTGGATTACCGCCCTCTACCGCCCCTTACCACCCTCTACCGCCCGTTTCAACACCCCCGGCGACACCACCGGATCCACCCCGCACCTCCTGAGACCAGCGGCCAGCGCGTCTTCCACCAGATCGAAATGCAATGTCCGGGTGCGTTGGATCCAACTGGCCCGGCAGCCGATGGATCGCGCCGCCGCTACCAGAGTAGCTTCGTCGGGCCCGAGCAGGTGAGCCGTTCGCCGGCCGCGCGAGGGATAGATGTTCTCGTGGACAGCTATGCCTCCGTCACTAGCCCAGGCGACCGCTTCGCGGACCTGACGGCTGGTGAAATACCGCCAAGAATCGGACTCCCCCCGTGGGGAGGGGGAGGCAGCGTGATCGGCAATCATAGGGGAACAGTCTAGTGGCCCCGGGCGGGGCTGAAAAGCTGGCGGCGGATTGTCCTAGTGGAGCGCGACCACCGGATCGTCGAACGTGTCCCACGTCAGGTGGCACCGGTCGCGGAAGTACGACTCGGGATGGCCTTCCCGGCTCAGCAGGTCGTGCAGGATCTCGTGGCGCACCACCAGCTCGTGATCGCGGTAGTCGCCGGCCAGGATGATCCGGGTTCCCTCGGACGATTTGGTCCAGAACCCGACCTTCTCACCCGATTCGGTCTGGAAGGTGGTCACTCCGGGGACGACGTACCAGGTGACGTTGTCCATCCTGCCCGTGAGCTCGGCGCACGCTTCCGTCCTGAGCCACCAGGTCCCGTAGCTCACCGGGGCCTCGATCTCGATCGCTCCCTGGGGCAATGGAGAGGACGGTTCCAGGGCGGCACAGCCGAGGATCAGCGTTCCGACGCTGGCCATGATGGCGAGCCGGTCGAGAGCATGGGAAGTGAGCGATCGGTGGAACATCGTGGCTCCAGCGGAGTTAGCGAAGAGAGCACGATTAGGCCGTGCTGGCTAGGCAAGGAGCCAGTCCCGTGCCATCTGCCGAAGTCATTGTGTGACATGGGTTTACAGGATTTTGACAAGCTGAGGTAGCCACCAACCATAGGCTTAGTCGCGACAGAATGTTGCCTGGGTCCCACAGTCTAAGTGACTAGTCAGTATGGAGATGGACGATTCTATTCATCGGTTTCCGGCGGCTGCCGCTGTCGTTTGAGAGCCCCGCGTTGCTTCTTTTCCCGCAAGCGGACCTCGTCGGCCGACCGCGGTTTCCGGGTGGCTTTCCGGGGTGTGGGCTCGGCGATGGCGCTTGCCAGGATTCGCCGTAATCGCTCGAGGGCATCGTCCTTGTTGCGGCGTTGGCTCCTGAACTTGCTGGAGACCAGTCGCAGCCGGCCCTTGCCGTCTAGGCGGGACGCCAGCCGATCCATTGCCAGGGCCCGTTGGCGGTCGGTGAGGGCCCGAGATCCCGCCACGTCCCACCACAATTCGACTTGGGTTGAGGAAGTGTTGACGTGCTGCCCGCCCGGTCCGCCCGAGCGCGTGGCCTTGAACGTCAATTCGCTCAGGGGAATCCGGACGGTGTCGTCGATCGCCAGGTATCGGTCGTCTGTCATGCTGCTCCCAGGGTGGTACCCTCATGCTACTCTCCCAAGTCCGGGACGTGAAGCCCGCCGTCCACCCCCTGGCCGGCCGTCTTCAATCCGTGTCCCTAGCCATTACGTTCCTTGATCATGACTTTGCTCGATGCGTTGTACGGTCACCTTCGATCCCTGGGACGGGTGGTGCTGGGCTACTCCGGAGGTGTCGATTCGGCGCTGCTGGCGGTGGCGGCAACCAGGTCGCTTGGCCGGGATCGCTTTCTGGCTGTCACTGGGCGCAGCGCTGCGTATCCCGACGTGCAATGGCGCACCGCCAGGGAGATCGCGGACCGGTTCGGCATTCCTCTGCTCGAGGTTGCCACCGACGAATTGAGCGACCGCCGGTACCGCAGCAACTCGACCGACCGCTGCTACTTCTGCAAGCAGGAATTGTGGCGCCGGCTCCACCTGGTCGCCGCCGGGCGAGGCTTCGATACCGTCATCGACGGCACCAACGCGGACGATCTCGGCCACCACCGGCCCGGTGCCCGTGCCGGCGCCGAAGCGGCGGTTCGCTCCCCGCTGGCCGAGTTGGGGTGGACCAAGGCGATGGTGCGCCAGGCGGCCCGCGCGCTGGAGCTCCCCATCTGGGATGCGCCTGCGGCTCCCTGCCTGTCCAGTCGGGTGCGCTACGGGGTGGAGGTGACGCCCGAGCGCCTGCGGCAAGTGGAGGACGCCGAGACGTTTCTGCGGTCGATTGGTGTCACGGGAAACTTGCGGGTTCGCCACCTGGGAGCGGCCGCCTCTATCGAAGTAGACCCGCCGGCGATGGTTCTGCTGAACTCGCGGTGGGCGGCGGTGGTCGACAACTTGTTGGCATTGGGATTCGGCCGGGTTGACCTCGACCCCGAGGGATATCGCCGGGGGAGTCTCCTGGCAGTGTCTCGTGCCAACTGATGCGGGTTTTCGCCGCCATTCCTCTTTCCGCCGAGGCCCTGACAGCTGTTACCGCAGTGCGCGACCGGTTGCGGGAGCACGAGTGGCCCGTTCGCTGGGTTGGGGATGACGGCCTGCACCTGACGGTGCGGTTCTACGGCGAAGTAGCCGATGATCGGGTCGACGGCTTGGGGGGATCGTTGGCGCAGGCCAGATCGGAAGAGCACACGTCTGAACTCCAGTCACACTGATATATCTCGTATGCCGTCTTCTGCTTGAAAAAAAAAAAAAAAAACAACGACACACCCACCGAAATCCCACACTCAACCATACTATATATCCGCCGAGTTTATAGCCTACTCCCG
>CAJVYZ010000515.1 GCA_913009915.1 uncultured Gemmatimonadota bacterium
GTCGGGCTTGCCCGGCCGTCGCCGCGGAACCACACATCCCCCGGCATCGGGGCATCCAACGCCGTCGGCCGGATGAACCCGGCCCTACCACGCAACGCCCCTTCATCCCACCGGAAGGGTTGGGCTTGCCCGGCCGTGGGGCGGCCTCGGAACGATCCACGAACGCGCGGGCGTATCGCCTCCGCGGCTTCGCCGCTTACGCCGATACGCCCGCGCGCCCTACGCCTACCGGAGACTACCCTCAATTGTTCTTGAGCGAACTCTCCACCATCGTCTTCCCACCGCTCCCCGCTACCAGATAATCCACGGCGGACTTGATCTGGTCGACATCACACCCGGCACATCCGCCCTTGGGCGGCATGGCGCCGATACCGTGAAGCGTATTTTTATACAGCGGGGAAAGACCTTGCTTCAGGCGCGACGCCCAGTCCGCGTGATTCCCATAGCGTGGTGCACCGGCGATACCGGTCGCATGGCAGGCCGCACAAGATGTCTTGAACACCCGCTCCCCGACCGTAAGACTCACCACATTACCCGGCAAGCCGGCCCCGCCCGCCGCCGATGCGGAAGGGGAACCCGCAGCCTGCGGTCCCTTGTCTCCGGCACCCGGCCGGCTGTGTTTGAGCATATAGACGATCGCCGAAGTGAGGGCACGGGGCGAACAATCCTTGCACCCTCCCTTCGCCGGCATGATGCTTATACCGTGCCAGGTATTTTCGTACAGTACGAACAGCGGCATCCGGCTCAGCGCCCACCAGTCCTTGGCATTCCCCACGATCGGCGCCCCGCCCGCTCCGCTCGCATGGCAAGCCGCACAGCCCGTCTTGAAGGTTTGTTCACCAAGCGCGAGGTCGACTTCTTTCATCGGCACGGGACTGGGACCTGACGCGCGTTCGCTCGTTACAGTCCGCAGGTAGACCGCCACCGCGCGCATATCGACCGGAGTCATGAATTTCATACTGTGATCGATGGCATCGAGCATCGGACCCCGGAGTTTTCCGCCGCCAAGTCCACGGGAATCGCTGAACACCCGCATGACGGTCTGAATCGAAGCCGGCTTGATGGTAAACGAAGTGATATTGGGTGCCCACATGCCGCTGATCGAGGAGCCCTGGAGAAAATGTTGACGTTCGGCGGCACCCAGGAAATTATGTGGCGTATGGCAGGCGCCGCAGTGCCCCGGCCCATCGACGATAAACCGACCCCGATTCCACTCCGCCGAGTATTCCGGGTCGGACCCGAGAGGATGTTCCGCCGGCTTGAAAAAAAGAAACCGCCAACCGAACTGCAGCCAACGCCAACTGAACGGCGCCGGCATGCCCAGCGCTTTATTCTTCTGATTGACTGCGGGAACGCGCCTGAGGTATTCCCACATATCCCGAACCTGCTGCCGGCTCATGTTGTTGTAATAGTTGAAGGGCATGGCCGTAAACAGAAATCCGTGCGGGCTGATACCGTAACGCACCGCCTGATCGAACTGTTTGAAGGTCCAATTGCCGATGCCGGTCGTCTTATCGGGTGTGATATTGGACGCATAGATCGCGCCGAACGGCGTATTGATCGGGAAGCCACCCGCAAACGGCTTGCCCTGACGGTCATTGCCGTGATCGGTATGGCAAGCTAGGCAGTCACTGAGCCTGACCAGATATTCGCCACGGGTGATCTGCGCCTTGAGGGCCGGTCCGACGCCGGACTCCGCAACCTGCGGATAGTAAATACGCGGTGAACCGGCACCCAATGCGGCGATCGGCACCAAGCCCAGCGCCATCATCCCAATTATCATCCCCCGCTGTCTGAGCAATCGTCTCATCCCACTCATTCCTTATATTGAGAACCAAATCGATGCTACTGATTTACCGGACGGCTTGCCCGACGAAAGCGAAGCCATCCCCTCATCGCGCACTCGCACGATGTGTAGCGTAATTGGTGCCGCCAACTCCAGCGCGGAACATGCCTCGGGTCGCCGGGAGGCCTTCGCCGGCCCCCGCCGCCTCGCGCTCAACCGGCGGCGATACCACACCTGCAGCAAGGTTCCGAGTCGCCTTCTCCGGGAAAGCGCGGGGGAAGACCCCCCGATACAAACGCGCACCTCGGCCGAGAAGTCCCTCAAACGCGGGATGACCGCCGCGCTACGATCCGTACCCCCTCACTGCGCAATTGGTCGGTACGGTGTGAAGTCACTTCAGACAACACGCCGTCTTCACCAACGGGAACCTGCCAAATGCCGCTGGCAAGAGCCTTAACCGTATCGTCAAAATCGTTGAAAACCATGCCTCCAGAGATCGCAATCCGGATGGCTTCGCTGACATGGTCTGCCTGATCGTCGGCGACCTCGATATTCATGCACATAGCCGTTTGCGCACACTGCCGGGAGCAATCATAACTCCTCATCGAAACAGCTATATCAATGCAATTCGTCGATCCAGTTCGGTTGGCTGACCCGACTTTAACCCTAATAGGTTAGCGTCTTTTGCTTCCGGCTTCAAACTTCTTTCCACCCGCGCACCGTTAGGTCTGCGTCGGGGATTGTCCCATCCGCTTGAACTTCGGGAGGTGGCGGACTCCGTGGTCATGGATTCTAGGCGACCCTCGCGGTTTCGGGAACCCCCGGTGAGCGGGCATCCAGAGGTGTAGATCTCGATGGAGCTGTTGAGACTCTCGATCAGGTTGGAGATCGGAAGAGCACACGTCTGAACTCCAGTCACACTGATATATCTCGTATGCCGTCTTCTGCTTGAAAAAAAAAAAAAAAACCGGATTAAGCTCAGAAACAGTTTTTAAAAATTACACCATTTACAACTTTATCGCAAGATGTCACTTCTATTTTTAAGTCACACCGATCTTACTGCATTATACTCACTCTCTCT
>CAJVYZ010000516.1 GCA_913009915.1 uncultured Gemmatimonadota bacterium
CGGTTGTCCTACGATGCCCGCCGCATAGACACGTTCGTCGATGATTACGACCGTCTCATGGAGAAAGCATGACCTCTCTCCAGTGGAGATCTAGGTCCCCTTCCTTCTGAATTACATCTGGGCAGGGCTCATCATCTCCAGCCTGGTGTTCGCGCTGGCCAACGACACCCGCGACCTGACACGGGACACATACCGCAACGGCAAGCCGCTCCCCGTCACGGTGTACTTCCCATCGGGGTACGACCCCGCCAAGCGGCAGCAAGCGGTTGAAGTCGAAGTCGCCCCCGCAACCCTGGCTGAGTACCCCGGGGCTGAGACGACCCTGCCCCTGCCCCTGCCCCTGCGGTGGCCCGGCACATTGGTGGTCGGAGAGGATGGCCGGGAGCTTCGGTTCGCCACAGACGTCGAGCTTCCGGAGCCGCTGTCGACGATTCGGAAAGTGACTTCCTCGCGAGCCAACGACCTCCGCGGGGCCACCGGTCTCGATCCCGGCACCCGAGTTCTGCAGGCCACGACGACCGTGACGTTCCCTGCCGTCCGGTTCGTCAAGCTCAATGCCATCACCCAAGCGGCCTTCGACTTCGCCGAGATCGCCGTCACCCTGGCGCTGGGGCTGATCGGGGCCCTGGCGTTGTGGCTCGGACTCCTGCGTATCGCGGAAAAGGCCGGCTTGATCGAAAGCTTCGTTCAGTTGGTCCAACCGGTTCTGCGGCCGTTCTTTCCCCAACTACCAAAAGACTCTCCTGCCCTGGGGTATATCGCGCTCAACCTCACAGCCAACGTCCTGGGGCTGGGGAACGCCGCCACCCCGTTCGGTCTCAAGGCCATGGAGGAGTTGCAGCAACTCAATCCCGTCAAGGATACCGCCACCAACTCGATGGTCATGCTCCTGGCGATGAACACCGCCAGCGTGCAACTCGTCCCCCCGGTATTGCTGGTGGCCATCATGGGATTGCAAGTCAACCAGTTGTTTTTTGGCATCCTCCTGGTAACGGCGCTATCCCTCACCGTCGCGGTCTTCGCCGCACGGCGGCTGGGACGGATGAAGCGCTACGCCGATACCGACCCCATGCGGCAGGCACCTGCCGCCGAACCGACGGCGTGAGGGGGAGCGGACCTATGGACACCTTACGCACCGTCATCGACATCATGTCGGTCTTCGTTCTCCCGAGCATCATCATCGGTTTTCCGCTGTACGGCCTGTGGAAGCGGGTACCGGTGTACGAGGAATTCGTGGAGGGCGCCAAGGAAGGATTCACCGTGGCGGTACGGATCATCCCGTACATGGTCGCCATCCTTTTCGCCATCGGGATGTTCCGCGCGTCGGGGGCGCTCGACTACCTCATCGACGGCGCCCGCCCACTGTTGAGCCTCATCGGCATCCCGCCCGAGGTCATCCCCATGGCGATCGTCCGGCCACTGACCGGGTCGGGCTCGGCGGCGATCGTGCTGGACATGATCAACCAGTACGGAGAAGACTCGTTGGTGGTCAAGATGGCGGCGACCATGTTCGGCTCGACCGAAACGACGTTCTACGTGATCGCCGTGTACTTCGGCTCGGTCAACGTGCGCAAGACCCGCCACGCCGTTCCGGCCGGGCTCATCGCCGATGTGGCCGCCATGTTCATGGCGGTGTACATCGTCAACCTCCTGTTCGGGTAGCGGGATTCAAGCGATGGTCGATCCGACATCTGTGTTCCTGGTGCCACCGGTCCCCGGACTGGATACCCGACGGGTCACCGCCGACATGTTGTGGCGCGCCCTGGAAGGCCCGCTCCAGTCTCCCTGGCTCACCGTACACGACGTGGGTCGCTCGAGGCAGCACCGTCCCCTGCGCACCATCACTTTCGGCGAAGGGCCGACCGACCTGCTCCTGTGGTCGCAGATGCATGGGGACGAAGCCACCGCCACCAGGGCGTTGGCCGATATCGTGGAGTTTTTCGCTGCTCGGGACGACCTCGAACTCCACCGGCGGCTGCGTCAGCACCTGCGCATCACCATGCTGCCGATGCTCAATCCTGATGGGGCCCAGGCGCACCAGCGGGAAACGGCTGACGGAATCGACCTCAATCGCGACGCCGCCCGATTGGCGTCACCCGAGGCCCGGGCGCTGGCCGAGGTTCGAAAACGGCTGCAACCGGCGTTCGGCTTCAACCTGCACGACCAAGATGTGCGCCGACGGGCGGGGCCCGACGGCGATCAGGTCGCCTTTGCCTTTCTGGCGCCCCCGGTCGACGTGCACGACACCTGGGCTCCCGTCCGCGCTCGCGCCCGCCAGCTGGTGGCGACGATCGCGGCCGCCGCGCTGGAGGCGTTGCCCAACAAGGTGGCCCGGTGGAGCGAGGAGTACGAACCCAGGGCCTTCGGTGAGTGCTTTCAGCGCGCCGGGACCAGCACGGTGCTCATCGAGACGGGTGCCCTACCGGACGATCCCGAGAAAGAGCGCCTGCGGACACACCTGTCAGCCCTGTTCCTGACGGCGTTCGACCGCATCGCGGACGGCAGCTGGGAGCAGACCGATCCGGCGGTGTACCATGGCCTGCCACTCAACCACGCGGTGCTCCACGATCTCCATCTGACCGGAGGGACGGCCGTGGTCGACGGCCGGGAGGCGCCGGCCGACATCGCGCTGCTGTTCGACGACCCGGTCGCTCGCCAAGGCCCGCGCCTAGCGGAACTCGGCGACCTGGGCGAGGCCACCGCCCTGGAAAACGTTGACTGCGCGGGCAAGTGGGTGTCGATCACCCCACAAGAGAAACGGTCCCCCGGCACCGTAGCACCGGAGGACCCCGTTCATGTCGAGATTCGCCACCGGCCGGACGGCCCCGTGATGGCAGAGTATTGAGCTGGAATCTAGTTCGCTG
>CAJVYZ010000517.1 GCA_913009915.1 uncultured Gemmatimonadota bacterium
TTTAAGGATACGGGGACCACCGAGATCTACACTCTTTCCCTACACGACGCTCTTCCGATCTGGCTCCAGGTCGAGAAGAAGGTGGAGTCGTGGGCCTTCTGGATCGCGGTCGACGTTGTGGCGGTGGGGATCTATTCCTATAAGGGGCTCTATCCCACCACGGGCCTCTACTTGGTCTTCCTCATCCTGTCGATTGTGGGATGGCGCCAGTGGCGGGCCTCGTTCCGGGCGCTGGGCGCACAGTCGGCGTCTGCTCACAGCTGACATCGCGACCGTTACGGTCCACTAGGAATCGACATTGGCAACTGGCGTCGTCCGATCGCCGACCCCGAATTGCCAGTTTCCACCCGTCGTTCTCTAGGTACCACTTTCCAGTTTCCGAAGTTGCCATATGCCCACCGTCATCACCGGCAGCACGAACACCAACAGGAAGCCGTAGGTGATGACCCCGTAACCCCGTGCCACCAGTGCCGTCAGGCCCACGGTATCGGCAATGACGAGGGCGCTCAGCAGGATGGCCACGGCGATGGCCGCTCGCGGCCACGGTGCCAGACTGCGGCCACGTTCTTGAAGCGCGTGGTCGATCCGTTCGTTCACTCCGTGGATCATCGCCGTTCCCGTTTCCACGAAGGTCCCGAACAGCACCATGGGAAACAGGTAGCCGAACAGGCCCGCTCCCGCCCCGGAGATGGCGTTGAGCAAGATCGTCACCGGTAGCATCTCGTCGGCCGCTCCGGAGAGCGTTTGATATTGGCCGATCATCGCGACGAAGAACAGCATCGCCGGAATCATGGCGATGGGCCCACCCAACAGGCCGGCGGTGATCGCTTCCCGCCGGGTGTGGAGGTGGCGGATGCAGAACAGGAGAATCGGCACCATGGCCACGTTGTAACCGGCGTAGGCCAGCCCGCTGCCGAACCATCCAGGCCTGGTGTCGATGGTGGTCAGATTGGCGACGATGGCGCCGGAATGTTGCAACATGTTCCAGCCGAAGAATACCAGGTACGCGGTATAGAGTACCAGCGACCACACCGCGAAGAACCGCTCCACCGCGGGAGTGCCGTAGAATACCAGCACGGCGATCAACACCATGATGCCGACGATGCCCACGATGGTGGGTACCCGGAACGTGTCTCGCAGAATCTCCCCGGCCGACGCGCCGATCACCGAGATGACCAGGAGCATGAGGAGGAGGTAGAGGACCTCGTACAACGGCCACGCCGGCCCCAGCAATTTCTGCATGAAGCTGCGATAGTCGAACAGCTGGAACCGGCGAGCGAACTCGAACGAGGCAGCCAGCACCACGCTGAACACCAGCGTCGTGACCACCATCCCGGCCAGCCCGCCCCTGGGTCCGAACGGCAGGAAGAACTGCGCCAGCTCCCGGCCCGACCCGTAGGCGCCGGCGATGATGGCCGACTGGAACACCAATCCCGGGAGGAGGTAGCGCTGGAACCACGTGTCGTTCATGTTGGGCACCGACCTGGGACAAGGTCGGACAAAGGTCCCCGCCGTGGAAGTCCGGCGCAAGGGGCCTCGCAGTTTGCAGTTGCTAGTTGGTAGTGCTCATTGCCGCCAGCGGGATGCTCTTCGGCCTGACCAACCGGGCGAAGTCCTGGTACGCCAGCTTGATCAGTTCCACATGGGAGCCCGCGTTGAAGGCGATCTCTTCGTCCTCCGCCAAGGAGGGGTCGACGTAGACCGGCATGTCCCACAGGTTGCCGAATGGTGGCATGGCGCCCACCTCGCACTCCGGAAACAGGTCCTTGAACTCCGCCTCGGTAGCCAAGCGGGCCTTCTCGACTCCGGCGGCTTCGAGCAGCCGCTCGAGGTCGACCATCATCGACGACGGGAGCACCGCCATGGCCATCTCGTCATCGAGGGTGACCATCACCGTCTTGGCCAGCTCCTTGCCCGGGATGTGAGCCGCGGCTGCGATCATCTGGGCCGTGTAGGCCGGCGAGTGGGTGATCGTCACGTACTTGATGCCGTGGCGATCGAGATACTCCTTCAGTTTCTGGACTGGCATGTGGGCCTCCCCGGTTCGTCCCATTCTCTAGATAGTGCCTGCCTCCTTAAGGGATGCTGAAGTAGAGGTGAAGTCTTCGTGAAACCGATAGGTAAGGCGCCCACCTCACTGCGTCGTGCGCACTGCGCACCCAAACATGTGCATCCTTGCCCCCTTGGCGACTCTCCCGTCGGATACGTCTCTGACCCGGAGGTTGTCATGTCACGTAACATATTGCCCCTCTTCATTATAGCTCTGACAGGCAGTGGTTGCCGTTTGGCCATGCCCGCCCCCGACGAGGTCGAGCAGCACAAGGCCCAGAATACCGCCTCCACCATCCTTGCCCTGGACGCTCCCGAGTTGAGCCCGAGGGCGGCCTTGGCCCAGGCGACCCTGGGGCAGCGGCTGCAAATTTCCATCAACCGCAAGTTGGTGCGGCGTGGCAACCTGGAGTTGGAGGTGACCGATGTCGAGCGCCTGGTCGGCACCATCGACTCGTTGGCGTTGTCGTGGAGTGGCTTCGTTGCCGACGCCCAGGTTCACCAGAACGCAGACGGTCATCATCGCGCCTCGGTCACCCTCCGGGTTCCGGAGGCCGAGTTCTCCAAGGCGCTGTCTGCGCTCAAGGGACTGGGGACGGTGCGCGGTCACGCGGTGACGTCGGAGGACGTGACCAAGGCCTACTTCGATCTGGAAACGCGGCTGGCGGTGATGCGCGAGACGGAAGCCCGCCTGCGCGAGTTGCTGGCGAGCAACACGGGCAAGCTGTCCGAGGTGTTGCAGGTGGAGCGCGAATTGAGCCGGGTGATCGGCCAGATCGAGTCGATGGAGGGGGAGAAGCGTTACTACGATCG
>CAJVYZ010000518.1 GCA_913009915.1 uncultured Gemmatimonadota bacterium
GCGGCGGTTGAATCGGAAGGTGTATTAATCAAGGTAGTAGTCCAGATGCTTGCCGCTGACGGTGCCTTGATGAATGCCGAGCAGCCAGCGCTTCAAGAGTGCCGCAATCCGATGCACACCTGGCATCGCGACATGGGCCGGGTCCCAGGGCCAGCGCACATTAAGTGCCTTGTACAGCAAGGACTTCCGTTAAGAACTCGTTGCTCCATCCTGCGATCTCGCTCTTGCCTTTGATGCTGTGCTTCGAGGGATGGCGTTTGAGCAGGCTGATGGCGAAGCGGCGAAGCCAGGAAAGATTGTTGGCCATGTGCCGTTTGCGCGTACGACTTTGGTCTTCGTCGAAGGTCACGTCGAGCACCCAATGCAGCGAATTCTCGATGCCCCAATGGCCGCGAACGGCCTGGGCGAAACGCGGGCCGCTGAGATAACGGCTGACGATGAAGTACCGCACATCGTTGCTCGTGGCGCCGTCGTTCTTGGCCGTGATGCGAACCGCCATGCCGATCGCCTTGACGCTCGGCCACGCCTTTTTCAAAGGGAAGTCACGGGGGACTTTCGCCAAGTAATAATATCGCTCGTCGCGTCGGCCATGCCCCTTCTCGCGCGTCTCGTGTCGGCGGTGCGGCACGCGCTGAAGATCGTCTTCCGGATGTGCGCGGAAGACCTCTTGAATCGCTTGATGCAACTTCGGCTGGTTGTCTTTCACCGCCAGCACGTAGTCGCCCTGCTCGGCGACAATCTTCTCGGCGATTTCTTTTTGACACCCCATCGCGTCGATCGTGACGACTGCCCCTTGCACATCGATCTGGTCGAGCAGCTCGGGAATGGCCGTGATTTCGTTTGATTTCTCTTCCGTCGCTACTTGCCCCAACGCCAAGCCCTGTTCACTCGCCCACGCACTGACCAGATGCAACGGACCCAGCCCCGCAGCCCGATCGTGCGAACGACGCATCGTCTTGCCGTCGATGGCAATCGTCGGCTGCGAATCCTTCTCGCTGTCCACGAGACACGCCGCGATCCAACTTTGAAAACAGGTTTGAAACGCTTCCGGCTTGAGGGCGGAAAGGACACGACGAATACAATCGCGGGAGGGAATCCCATGGGGCAACGCAAGCACCTCCCGTAGCCACGCCTCCTTCTCTTTCGCCCACCGCGCGATCGACGTCGGGCCGTCGCACCCGACGATCACGCCGCAGACGGAGATGACAATCACGTCGCCCAACAAGTGGCGACGGTTACGCGTGTGACGCGGATCGGGGAGCGCCTCGAAATGTTTGATAATCGAATCGAACGAAACAGAAACATCAGCCATCGGTCATCCTCCTTGCAAGGAACCCACGCCGGTCCGTCCGGCGAGACGAAAGAGGATGTACCCGAAAACGGCGCCTCGCGCGAGTCTTCCCAAACTGCCTAAATCCCCCATTTATGCGCGCTGGCCCTGGGGTCTACGGTCACCTCTCGCCCAAAGAGGCTTACCCGATAGCCAAGACTCAAGCCACGAAGGCGCTGGAGATCGATGACACGCTTGCCGAGGCTTATACCTCGTTGGCCTGGGCCGAATTGGCCTATGACTGGGATTGGTCCGGCGCCGAGCGGGACTTCAAGCGAGCGATTGGCCTCAGCCCCGGTTATGCGACGGCTCATCACTGGTATGGCGGGACCTGGATTATGGGGACGCATTACGGGCCGGAAACCAAAGGCGGGCAGACTAACCCGGATACGCTGGATGGATTCCCGACCGGGAGAATTACTGATGCTGAGTTTATCAGTTATCTGGATGACTGCGAGACATATAAACATAACGGGTTGCTGTTGAAGACGGCGCTGTTCCCGCTGGAAAATGATAAGCTGTCGTGGGATCTTGACTGGATTCAACGGGGTAACTGGCTTGTAGAGGAGATGGCAGCGAGGGGTATCTACTGCCAGGTTAATTTCTTTGACACGTGGGCGTGTCACAAGGACTACTGGTTCAAATGGACGTGGCCTGGCAGTGGAGAAAGCGGTTCGCTGCAGCCCTTTAATGTATGGGCCAGCGGCGACGAAGCTGCCAAGGAGAACTATATTCGTTATCTGGTTGCCCGTTATTCGGGTTACTACAATGTTTACTTCGAGCTTGGCAACGAGATGGAACATTCGCCCAACAGCGGCAGTGCTTTTGTTGCCCAGGCGAACAGTAATTATATTCCCTGGTATCGAAGTTATGACCCATACGGTCTGCCAATCGGCCTGTCGGAGACGGGTATCGGCGAATCGTCCGATGCAGATATCGTTTTTGTACACCAGACAGGGACATTTCCTAGTACGAGCGTGACTCAGCCTTGGATCATGAACGAACTGGTTAGCGGCTGGAGCGGCGGCGGACTCTACGATGATGGTGTAATGCGCAGCAGCAGTAACCGTCTTGGCTATCGAAGGACATTCTGGCGGATGTTCGTTTATGGTGGTGTTGGGTCAAGTGAGGCTACGTGGCTTAACATCGGCAACGCATTGAACAGTGCGGTGTATGATGTGATGGGAGACCAGATGCGTCTTCGGGACTTTAACGAGGCGTTGCCTAGTGATATAAATGATATGGTTACGGATACGAGTTTTGTGGTTTCCGGGCCTGGTACGTATCGGACGCGTCGTGAGGCAGGGGAATGTTATGTTACCTATTATCTGGGCAGCTCGGCGGCGAGCAATACCACAGTTAACCTGCCGGCAGGTGATTACTTTACTTTTGCGTGTGTCAGACCGATGATCGCTTTCACTTCTACCGCTTCTAATGGTCTTGAATCTACGACTAGATCGGAAGAGCGTCGTGTAGGGAAAGAGTGTAGATCTCGGTGGTCGCCGTATCATTAAAAAAAAAATCAACGA
>CAJVYZ010000519.1 GCA_913009915.1 uncultured Gemmatimonadota bacterium
GGAGTGCGGCTGTGCGGGGGACCGCATCACCAAGATACGCAAGGAGATCGCCGGCATTCTCCCGGGGACTCAGGTCATTGAGCGGTATTCGCAAGCCCTCACCCGCGCGGAGGCACGCAATTACGCCAAACAGGCCGCCGAGGAGGCGCTGCAGCGTGAACAACAGGCGGGCGAAGACTCGCTCGCCCGCGACACAGCAACCCGCACCAACCTCGAACAACCGCACGCACGCCTGGCCTCCGCGCTGGTGCCGGTCACTGACGCCACCGGGCGGCCACCAACGGCCGGGCGGTCGCCCTGACGTAGCGTGGCCGTCGTGGTGCCATCGAGTGTCGACACAGCGCTCAACACGTCGTCCACCGCGGGAAGAACGTTCGGCTTGAGTTCACCGCCGCCGCACGCCGTCATCAAGACCGCAGTCACAACCAACCCCCATGAGGGGACGTTCCGTAGTACTGCTCCAGGGACTTTCACGGGACTACTCCTGCTCAGATGGACCGAGTAATCGTGCCGTCCACCGGCCGTGGCCGACACGCACGGAGGCATCAACGAGCAACGAGCGTGCCGCGCCCTGGGCGGCTCGGGACGGCGGCGGCAACTATATGTCGTTGTAGGAGTTACACCACAGAGAGATGCTCGGTAGAGCGCCTCCTATCCAGCTAGGAAGCAGCCCCCGTCGGGCGTTCTGCACTTGCCGCCGACGTGTTGGGAGAGATCAGTCGGGGTAGAATTTCCGGTTGGCCTTGGCCTGCTCGACCAGCGCGTCACAGGGGGTGAATCGGGGGCCGTACATGGCCGCCAGGCTCTGCAACACGTCCACCACCCTGGCAGCACTCAAGGTGTCGATCACTCGCAGGGGACCGCCACGGAACGGCGGGAATCCGATTCCGAAGATGGCCCCAATGTCACCATCACGCGGCGATCGCACCACGCCCTCGCCAACGGCCATGGCGGCTTCGTTCAGCATGGCGTACAGCAGGCGCTCCTCGATCGTTTCGGGCGACACTTCCTCTCTCCGCTGCACGCCGAGCAGCCGGTAGACGGATTGATCGGGGCCTTTCTTCTTTCCCTTTTCATACCGGTACAGCCCCCGTCCGCTCTTGCGTCCCAGCCGCCCGTCACCAACCAGAGCATCGATGACCGGAGCGGGCCGGAGTCGCTCACCAAACGCCTGGTACATGACACCGGAGGCCTTCTGGGCCACGTCGATGCCGACTTCGTCGAGCAACGCGATGGGCCCCACCGGGAAACCATAGCGCGTCATGGTGCGGTCGATCGCCTCGATCGGGGTACCCTCTTTCAGTAGGTAGCCCGCTTCGTTCATATAAGGCGACAGGATGCGATTGACCCAGAAGCCGGGGTGATCCCGAACCACGATGACGGTCTTGCCCATGCGCCGTCCGAAGTGTACGGCGGTGACGATGGTGTCGGCGTTGGTCTCCTTGCCGGGAATCACCTCGAGCAGCGGCATCTTCTCCACCGGCGAGAAGAAGTGCATGCCGATGACGCGTTCCGGGTGGGCCGCACCGTCCGCGATCCGTTCGATGGGGATGGTCGACGTGTTGGTGGCATACACCGATCCGCCAGGAAGAACCTCCTCGAACTCGGCCAGTACCTGCCGCTTGACCTCGAGGTCCTCGAATACCGCCTCGACGACCAGCTCCGATCTCCCAAAACCGGTCATGTCGGTAGTTCCGGACAACAGAGCCACCTGACGCGCGTAGTCGTACTTGGTGAGCCGGCGCCGGGTAAGTCCCTTGTCGAGCGGGCCCCGGGCAGCCTTGAGCCCGATGGCCACCCTGCCGAGGTCGGTGTCCTTGAGACGTACCTCGACCTGGGCCCGGCTCACCGCCGTCCCGGCGATGCCGGCGCCCATGAACCCTGATCCCACCACACCCATCCGGCGTATTTCCAGTGCCGTCCCCGTGCCGCGAGGAACGCCGTCGTCCTTCTTGAGAGCGGTGGTGCCGAAGAAGATCTGGACCAGCTTGCGGGAGACGTCGGTGACGGCCAAGCGTCCGAACTCGCGATGCTCCGCCACCAGGCCGGCCGCCATGCCCTTTTCCAGCCCGACGCGCACGCAATCGAGGGCCGCCAGCGGGGCCGGATAGTGCCCGCCGGTCTTGCTCCTGACAGACTTGCCGGCCTGGGAATACACCAACCGGCGGCCCAGCGGGTTTCGGTCGAGCAACAGACCCATGAACCCGGTGCCGCGCTTGGCGCGCTTGACGACGGAATCACGGCTTAGCCTGTGGGCGGCAGCGAGGGCGGTACGCCGCAGGATGGACTGGGGTACCAACTCGTCCACCAAACCCAGCCGGTAGGCTTTCCGCGCGCGGACTGACTTGCCGGCCAGAATCATGTCGAGGGCCGCCCGCAGTCCGATCAGACGAGGGAGGCGCTGGCAGCCACCGGCTCCCGGCAATAGACCCAGCTGGACCTCCGGGAGTCCCAATTGCGTCTTGTCGTCGCTGGAACCAACGCGGTAGTGACAGGCAAGGGCAAATTCGAGTCCCCCGCCGAGGCAAACCCCGTGTATGGCGGCCACGACCGGCTTGGAGAGGTGGGCAATGTCGTCGAGCATTGCCTGCCCGTCCCGGCTCAGTACCTCGGCCTCTTCCCGGCTCTTGACCTGGGTAAACTCTTCAATGTCCGCGCCGGCGATGAAGGTGCCGGGCTTGCCGGAGAGGAACACCACCGCCTTGACGTTGCTGTCTGCGGCGAGCGCGGCAAACACCTGCGTGAACTCGGCCTTGGCGGCGGCGTTCAGTTTGTTGACCGGTTCACCGGGGAGGTCCATCGTCACGACGGCGACGCCGTCTTCGTTGGTTACCTGGAAGATTGGCATCAGACG
>CAJVYZ010000520.1 GCA_913009915.1 uncultured Gemmatimonadota bacterium
CGGCATACGAGATATATCAGTGTGACTGGAGTTCAGACGTGTGCTCTTCCGATCTATGTACTTGCGCACCAGCTCCGGGTACTTCTCGATCGCCTCGCTGATCGGGCAGAAGATGACGCCGGCGTCCTCGAGCTGCTTCTGGAACGTCGTCGCGACAGAGACACTGTCGAAGATCGCGTCCACGGCCACGCCCGTCAGCTTCTTCTGCTCTTCGAGCGGGATGCCCAGCTTGTTGAACGCCTCGATCAGCTCCGGATCGACCTCGTCCAGGCTCCCCGGCGCGGCTTCCGTCGACTTTGGCGCGGCGTAGTAGTAGGCGTCCTGGTAGTCGATCGGCGGAAAGCTGATCTTCGCCCAGCGCGGCTCCTTGTACTCCAGCGTCATCCAGTGGCGGAATGCCTTCAGGCGGGACTCGGTCATCCACTCCGGCTCGTTCTTCTTCTGTGAGATCAGCCGGACGATGCTCTCGTCCAGGCCCTTCGGGGCCATGTCCATCTCGATGTCGGTGACGAAGCCCCATTTGTACTCGGACTCCACCTCCGACGTGCGGGAGATGACCCTCTGTTCCTTTTCGGCTACCATCGATGCTCCATGATGCGGGACGACGATTAACGAATTATTGACTGTCTTTATCTGTCGCCATTCTAGCACAGGGAACTCATCCCACTCAATCAGGTAAGTACCTGCCTTCTCTCAGGCGCCGGCCAGCCCCTTCCCACCGTCCACTACAATAGATTCGTGACGAACACACCGCCCGACCGCATCTACCTCGACCACGCCGCCACGACGCCGCTCGACCCGCGCGTCCTGGACCGTGGCAACCACAATCCCGGTCCCGTCGCCCACGGGGCGGACGAGCCCGCCGGAATCGACCTCGACCACCTCGGGTGTTTGCGATTCAAACCGGGCCTTTCGCGTTAGGTCGATCGTCCGGCCCTCGACCACACCGCTCAAGGTAACCTGCTGCCGGGCTGCCTTGCCCTGCAAGGTGACTTGGTCGGGGACAAGCACTAGGTGGGAATAGGAATTCTCAGCCCTAGCGGGTTGGCTGACGAAAACAAGCCAGACGGCCGGGAGGACCAGGGAGAACAGGCAGTTCCGAAAAGCCTGCATTGCGCGGACCTTCGCTCGGAGGATGGCGGCCGTGGCGGGAGGAACCGTGGTCAGACCTGGCGTGAGGATGGCACGCCACGATTGGCTCTACGGAACCCGTAATGTTTTTCCAGGCGGGACTTTCATACCAGTATACGAAAGCCGAGCGAGGGCAACAAGTGTTGATGGGATAGGCGTAGGATCGACTCCGGCAGAATAGTTAGTTTCTGTTGCGGAAAAGAGATATTGGTATTGGTTGACCGCTGGCCTTGATGAAAAAGAACGCATCCTTATCCTCCGAGAGTGCCGTCAAACATTCGCATCCAAGGAGAACAAGGATGCGTCAAAAGCGGGAACGGAGCTTGTCGTTTCCGAGCAACCCTCGTGCACTTCCCAAAACGGTACGCGAGTATCGCGAGAAGTACAACCGGATCAGTCAGGTCCTGGACGAGCATCCGGAAATTCTGGATTGGGGTCATCGTGATCTGGCAACCCTCTCGCAGGGAGGGCGAAAGGGCCGAAAGAGTGACTTCACGTCGGAAAAGTTCATCACGGATTACGAGGTCTACGAACATCGACTTGCCGATTGCGAACTCACCGAAACCGTCCTCGACCGCCATGAGGCCCTGTTGGGGGAGCCCCCTGAAGTGCGCGCCGGCGATCAGGGGTTTTGTCCCGACGCGAGACCTACGAACAACGGGAAGCACGCGTGGGGACGTTCGCCGTTCCCCGCCGGATGCGTGATCTCGCCGACGCGGTGACGTCGGCCTGGCAATCCTTCCGCGCCGGAATCGAAGGCACGATCTCCGGCTTAAAGCGTGCCTTTCGGCTCGCGCGCTGCTACTTTCGGACTGTTAAGAGTTTTCAGGCTTCCCTTGGACTTGGAGTTTTTTGCCACAATCTGATCGTCCTGTCGAAACTACCGGACCCGTAAACAACGCATGCAGAAAAAAGGGGAAGTCTGAGGGCACTCCAGGGAGTTTTCTGCGCGCCACCAGCCCGATTTACACGAATCGGGACCTGCCCGGGAACACGGCCCCGCCAAAGACACCTGTTCACGACCCTCGGCGACTCGCGCACGGACACCCATTGCTCAAAACCACGTTCTTTCAACAGAAACTAGTTAGCCGTCTACGAATTAATGGGCAAGTGACAGTACATGTTAAACACTTTTGGGTAATCGGCCGGGCGGCGTGGGGGTGCGACCCCTTGCCTGACGGCGACATGTTTGCCATATCAGAGAGCAAAACCTCAACCCAGGAGACTCGGATGGCTCAAAAACGGCGCCGCCGAGCGTCGTCGCGCGATGGTCTCGGCGCTGCGTCGACGCAAGTCGCTCCGCAAGGTCGCAGCGCAGTTCGGCGTGGCCCCGGGTACGGTTCGCTACTGGGTCCAGCGGGCCGCGGGCCAGCGGCTGGACCGTGTGGACTGGGAAGACCGATCGCGGGCTCCCAGACGTACGCAACGTACGTCGGCCGCCCTGGAGCGAAAGATCTTGGCCATCCGGCGGCGGCTCAAACAGCGCAGCGCGCTGGGAGAGCACGGAGCGGTCGCCATGCATCGAGAGTTGCAGGCCCAAGGAAGCACGCCCTGCCTTTCGGTGCGGACGATGGGCCGCGCCCTTCAGCGCAGCGGCGTTCTGGATGGACGGAAACGGGTTCGGCGTCCGGCGCCACTGCGCGGTTGGTATTTGCCGGCGGTGGCGGCCGTCCACCTCCAGCTCGTCATCTCCGACCCCCTCGAGTGCTTGCCGC
>CAJVYZ010000521.1 GCA_913009915.1 uncultured Gemmatimonadota bacterium
GGGGGTGGGGGTGTGGTGGGTTTTTTTTTTTTTTTTCAAGCAGAAGACGGCATACGAGATATATCAGTGTGACTGGAGTTCAGACGTGTGCTCTTCCGATCTACTAGCGTTGAAGCGATCCTGGCTCAGACGGCTACAACGGTTGTTCGAGGGGGAAAACCATGAGTGAAGACCGCGTGCGGGATGCGCTCTCCGGTCTGGCCCGATTGGCGAATGCGGTGGCCGAACAGGCGCCCGCCCTCGTCGCGTTGGCCGGCCGGTACGAGACGACGCTGCGAAACGGAGGGACGCTGTTCTTTGCCGGCAACGGCGGCAGCGCGGCGGACGCTCAACATCTGGCGACCGAATATGTGGTCCGCCTGGGCCGGTCCCGGCAGGCGTGGCCCGCGATCGCCCTAACGACGGACAGCTCGCTGCTGACAGCCGCCGCCAACGATCTCGGGTTCGAGGAGGTCTTCGCCCGGCAAGTAGAAGCGCTGTGCCGTCCGACCGACCTGCTGATTCTCCACAGCACCAGCGGATCGAGTCCCAATCTTCTGCGAGCAGCCGAGGCGGCGGCCGTCAAGGGGGTGCCGGTGGTGGCGCTGCTGGGCCAGGATGGCGGAGCGCTCGCGGGCTTGGTGGAACAAGCCGTAGTGGTCCCATCAAACGAAACCAGTCACATCCAGGAACTTCATCTGGCCATGGAACACATCATCGCGGGCATCGTCGAAGATGCCTTGGCGGACTCATGATCGATCTGGCGGGCACCACGGCTCTGGTCACGGGGGGCTCCCGGGGCATCGGCCGGGCCACGGCGCTGATGCTGGCGGATTGCGGCGCCGACGTGGGCATCGTTTATCGCAACCGGCGGACGGACGCGGAGGCGGTGGTGCGGGCCATTCGGGACAAGGGCTGCCGTTCGTTTGCCGGGGCCGCTGATCTGTCCGATCCGTCGGCAGTTGAAAGGGTGTTCCGTGAATTCAAGGCCGGGTTCGGCCACCTCGACTGTCTGGTGGCCAACGCGGGTGTCTGGCCGGAGGAGGACACGCCGTTGCCGTCGGTTTCGGCTGAACGGTGGCGCACGACGATGGCGAACAATCTCGACTCGATGTACTACACGCTCAGGGGCGCAATTCCGCTCATGCGTCGTGGTGGGGCAGTCGTCCTGGTGTCGAGCACAGCGGGCCAGCGGGGCGAGGCGGGACACGCGGACTACGCGGCCAGCAAGGGGGCGATCATTTCTCTCACCAAGTCGCTGGCCGTGGAATGCGCCCCAGACATAAGGGTGAATTGCGTTGCTCCCGGATGGGTGGACACCGAGATGTCCGCCGGTCCGCTGGGATCCAAGGGGGCAAAGCAGATCCTCGACGGGATCCCCCTCCACAGGGCGGCGGATGCCGAAGACATTGCCGGCCCGATCGTGTTTCTCTGCAGCGACATGGCGCGCCAGATGACGGGGGAGATCCTCAACGTGAATGGCGGCAGCGTGCTGTGTGGTTGACCTTCCCCTGGCGGCGATGACGTTCCCCGAGCAGGTCCACGTTCCCGACGAAGTGCTTGGCATCATTCGAACTCTGGAAGATGCCGGCCACGAGTCGTGGTGCGTCGGCGGCGCCATTCGGGACGCCCTCCTGGGACTGGACGGCGAGGCCGCCGACTACGACGTGGCTACGGCGGCGCACCCCGAAGTGGTGCTGGCACTATTTCCCCACACGGTCGCCGTCGGCCTGCGTTACGGGACTGTCGGGGTGCTAGACAAGGACCGTGTGCTGCACGAAGTCACCACCTTCCGTCACGACGTGGCGACTGACGGACGCCATGCGGAGGTGGTCTTCGGCGCCTCCCTGGACGAAGACCTGGCGCGCCGCGACTTCACCATCAACGCCATTGCCTACCATCCGCTCCGGCACGAGTGGCGGGACCTGTTCGAGGGGGCTCAGGATCTGGATCGGAAGCTGATCCGGGCGGTGGGCACTCCGGCAGAGCGCTTCCGCGAGGACTACCTGAGAATCCTGCGGGCGATCCGGTTCTGTGCCCGTCTCGAGTTCACCATCGACCGGGCCACATGGTACGCCGCCAAGGAGGAAATCGAGGGGCTGCGGGGACTCTCGGCGGAGCGCGTCCGGGACGAGTGGTTCAAGGGACTGCGGACCACCCGGTCGGTGACCCGGCTGGTGAAGCTGTGGACCAGCATTGGCGCCGCGCCGATCTGGCTGCCGGAACTGTTGCACTCCGAGGGGGATTCGGTCGAACGCACCGGGGCCGAATCAACGGCCGACCGTGACCCGGTGGTGCTGACCACGCTGGTGTGTGTCGACCCGGTGGCAGTGTTGCAGCGCCTCAAGGCCTCGAACCAAGAGATTGCCCGTGCCGTGGCTCTGGTCACCGGCCCCCACGAGCCCGACGGCAGCGGAACCGTTGCCACCCGCCGGTGGCTGGCGGCGGTAAACGATGCGGCCGACGACCTGGCGGCGCTGTGGCAAGCGCGGAACCGGGCTCCGTTCCCCTGGGCCGCCACGGTGCGGGAGATACTGGAGCGGGGGGATCCGCTGACGCGGGCTGACTTGGCGATTGGGGGGAACGACGTTGTGGCGTTGGGGGTGGCGGCGGGGCCGGCGTGGGTGACGTGCTGGACGTCCTCCCCGAAGACGCCGCGCTCGCAACGGTCATCGACCTCAACGCAGTCCGCAACGACCCGGACCTCGACGTCGTCTACGAGAGCGCGGACGATAGCCTCAGACAGACCTTTGCAGACCTGGACCTATCGCTGGACGACATTTCGACGTTCGCCAGCGTAACGCTGGGCAGCGGGGACGAGTTCGGCATTGTCCTCGAGGGCAAGTTCGACCAGGAAAC
>CAJVYZ010000522.1 GCA_913009915.1 uncultured Gemmatimonadota bacterium
GACGGCGGTGCCGAAGGCGTCGGCGATCCACACGCCGTTCAACGGGCTGTCTTTGTCCTTGCGGTTGTGGATCACCTGGTTGGGTGTGGTGATGACGTCGCGGTACCAGGCGTTGTTGGAACTGAGGTAGATCTTGCCGTTGGAATGGATCCAGCCGTCAAACGTCATGGACGGCCCGTTGGTGATCTCCAGGTCCTTCTCGAAGAACACGCCGAACTGGAAGATGGGGATGGCCTGTGCCTTGGCCGTCACGATGACTTCGCTGCGGTTGCCCTGGTAATCGCTTACCCGGGAGTTGATCGCCAGGTCCTGGGTGAGGGAATACAGTCCGGCGAACGGCCCGTCGGTAACCGTCTCGACGGTGACGCCACCCTGGCGGGTAACGGCCATGGCGTCATAGACGAATCCGGGGATCGCCGGCGGTACCACGGCGGCCAGCTCGGCGTCGCTCAGGGCGCCGTCCTGGAGAGCGATCTCCAATTGGGCCATGATGGCGTCGGCCCCGGCCTCGGCGGCGTAGGTGACCCTGGCGTTGCGGTAGTCGACGTCGGCCGTACGGACGACCGGTATGATGCCGCTGACTGACACCGCCACCAGCACTGCGATCAACAGCATGAGGAACAGGGACGATTCGAGTGCGAAACCGTTGCGGTTCATGGAGCGTACCTCCGTTTTCCCAAGTGGGCGCCGGCCGGATACACCGTAGTATCCGTGCTGGCATCTCAGGGATAACGCTCCGTCCTGCCTCCACCTTCGGCACCGAGCTATCTCGACAACGGGTCGAGACCTCAAGTTTTGCGGCCCCGGATCACTCCGGGTGTGCTCTTATCGGGCGGATCGTGTCCCGGTGTTTCTTGAGGGGATGACTTCCCTCGGTGGCTACTCTTTTGCCAGATACGTGCCATCCGACAAAATACATCTAACCTGTTGTTATCAAATAGTTTACTAGTATGGTCCCGACCGGTCTTGACTGTTGTGTTGTACGGAAACCATGCTCAAATGCCATGAACGTGCGAGATGTTGCACGGCCACGAAAATGGGCCACCCGACACCCTCCACGTAGGGGCGACGCATGCGTCGCCCCCACCGCGCGGTTCGGATTCGGCCACCGCGCCATGGTGGGTTGGATGGCCCGGCCCGGATTGGTCATACGCACCATGGGCGGGCACCATCCGGGCGACGCATGCGTCGCCCCTACCGCATGGTTCGGATTCGGTCACCGCGCCACGGTGGGTTTGATGGCACCACCCGGATTCGATCATACGCGCCATGGTGGGTTTGATGGCACGGCCCGGATTGGGTCACGCGCGCCATGGTGGGTTGGATGGATGGCCCGGATTCGGTCATACGCACCATAGGCGGGCAACGTAGGGGCGACGCATGCGTCGCCCTTGCCGCTCGCCGCCAGCCATCAGTTTGCCGCACCTACACCAGTCGGATATCTTCCGGCCCCGATCAGGCTCTCCATACCGTCATCCGAGTCGCCCATGGCCGACACCTCCCTGATGGACAAGCTGGTTTCCCTCTGCAAGCGACGCGGCTTCGTCTTTCAGTCATCGGAGATATACGGCGGGCTCGGTTCGGTGTGGGACTACGGGCCCCTGGGCGTGGAGCTGAAGAACAACATCAAGCAGCGCTGGTGGCGGGCGATGGTGCAGGCGCGCGACGACATCGAGGGCCTGGACGCCGCCATCCTCATGGCGCCCCAGGTGTGGGAAGCGTCGGGCCACGTGGCCGGCTTTACCGACCCGCTGGTCGACTGCCGCACCTGCAAGGCCCGCTTTCGCGAGGACCAACTGGCCCAAGCCCAGTGTCCTCGCAAGCCGTCCAAGCACCCGGGCGAACACGGCGATTGCGATCTCACCGAGGCCCGCCAGTTCAACCTCATGTTCAAGACGTTCATGGGCCCGGTGGAGGAATCGGCCGCCACGGTATACCTCAGGCCGGAAACCGCCCAGGGGATCTACGTCAACTACTTGAACGTGATGCAGGCGTCCCGCCAGAAGATCCCCTTCGGCATCGCCCAGATCGGCAAGGCGTTCAGGAACGAGATTACCCCGGGGAATTTCATTTTCCGCACCCGGGAATTCGAACAGATGGAAATGCAGTTCTTCGTCAAGCCGGGCACCGACGACGCGTGGTTCGAGCGCTGGCGCGAGTGGCGCATGGAGTGGCACGTGGCCCTGGGCCTAGACCCGGCCAAACTCCGCTGGCACGAGCACGGCCCCGACGAACTGGCGCACTACGCCAGAAGGGCCTACGACGTCGAGTATGAGTTTCCCTTCGGCTGGCAGGAAATCGAGGGCGTCCACAACCGGACCGATTTCGATCTCAAGGCCCACCAGGAGCATTCCGGCAAGAAGCTGGAGTACTTCGACCAGGCGGCCGGCGAGCGCTACCTCCCCTACATCGTCGAAACGTCGGCCGGGGCCGATCGCATCATGCTGACTACGCTGGTCGACGCCTACCGCGAGGAAACTGTCGAGGGCGAAACCCGCGTGGTGTTGGGCTTCCACCCCGCCATCGCGCCGATCAAGGCCGCCGTCCTTCCGTTGGTCAAGAAGGACGGGATGCCGGAACTCGCCACCGAGTTGTTTCACAATCTCAAGCAGCAGGTGGCGGCGTTCTACGACGCCAGCGGCGCCATCGGGCGCCGCTACCGCCGCATGGACGAGGCGGGCACCCCGTTTTGCGTCACCATTGACGGCGAGTCGGTGGCCGAGAGATCGGAAGAGCACACGTCTGAACTCCAGTCACACTGATATATCTCGTATGCCGTCTTCTGCTTGAAAAAAAAAAAACTACACCCATACTACAGCACATGTATACTTCTAAAA
>CAJVYZ010000523.1 GCA_913009915.1 uncultured Gemmatimonadota bacterium
TTCTCGGAAGGTCGTGTTACACTTGGGCGGGATCCCGTCCTTCTGTTCCGGGCCATGCCCCATTCCTCGAGTTGTTCGTTCACCGCCTCCTGTATCGAGTTGCGATAGGCGAGATAGGCTTTCCCGGAGACGCCCGATCGGAGGAAGTCCGCCTTGTTCAGGGTGAGGCTCTGAGCAAGGGCCGGCACTTCCACGATCCCCTCGAGGTACTCCGGTTCCGTGGGGGTAATGCCGAGCCAATCCCATCCCCGGGTGATGACTTTCCCTCGAGTGCTGATGGCGATTCCACGATCCCCTTCGGGAAGAGGCGTCTCTGACCTCGTCAAGATTACCAGGCCGGAGTAGCCGCGTTGTCCCTTGAGCCGAAGCCGCTTGCTGGCTTGGCCGGTGCCGTTGCCTCCTCTTGGTATCGTCTCACCGTTGAGAGTGAACCGGATGCCCTCGGGGTACCAGCGGGAAAGGAGTTCGTCAAACAGAGGGTTGAGGAGAGTGCTGAACTCGCGCCGGAGGCACGCCTCCACAAAGGACGCATCGACGAGGGGCCCAAGCGGATCCGTGAGGTGAAGCGTCACGGCCGTCCCGTGGTCCTGAACGAACCCCTGGGGCTCGGTCCAACTCCACGGAGCGCGGTGAGTTGTTGCCAGTCTCCATCGTGTGGCGATGGCCTTGCCTCTCTTGCGAGTTTCGGTACGTACTTCCTCGCTTACCAGGAGACCGAGTTTGATGCCGACACCGGCGAACCCGATACCCTCGCCCCGACTCTTGGTGGTCGATGCCAGGTCGTGGAATCGACGGAGAGATGCCCTGCTCATGCCCCGGCCGTCGTCGATCACGCTGAGGGTCGCTGCGCTCATATCCGTCAGCAGTCGGATGTGCCTAGCCCCGGCGTCGAGGGCGTTGGCGATCATCTCGGAGATGATGGTTTCCTCGATCGCCCTCGGATAAGCGTCGCGAATGTTCTCCAGCATGTGGCCCAGGTTTACCCGCGTTTCGCCCATGGGTGTTGACCTCCTTTTTGCTCAGCCTCAACTATCCTGCCTGTTACGCTTTGCTCGGCGCTCTCTCGGCTGCAGGGGGAAGTGTGATGAAAAGCACGGATCGGGCCGTGTTCGCCAGACTCGTGGCGGACAGGAAGCTCCCGGTCCTCGGCTGAAGCCGAGCCGCAGCTTTAGCCGCGCGCAGAAGGGCCCGACGGGAGACCTAGCTGTAGGGCGCATACAACCCGGGAAACCAGTAGGGCGCCGCGTGCGCCGGAATCCGCAGCCGCAGCGGCGCCCGTGAACTGTCCGAACTGATGAAGCCGTCTTCCTCCAGCCGCTGCACCACCCGCCGCGCGGTCCGTTTTCCCAGACCGAGCATCTCGGGCACCTCGCCCCGGGGAATCGAACCCCGGTAGATCAGGTCGCGCACCAGCCGGGTGCTCTCACCGCGGAATCGATGGGGCTTGCCGGTCAGCCCGTCCTTGTTGGGCAACACACCCAGTTCTCGGGCTTTGCCATAGGACTCGACCCGCTCCGCCAGCCGGTCGACGTCCAGCAGCTCGTGCATGTAAGCGATCTGATCGCGGCAGGTATCCAGAAAGAAGCGGCAGAAGTTGACGAGACCTTTCAGCGACAGCGCGCCGCGACCGTCGTAGTCGTCACACCTGGGCCGGTCAGCCTCCGCCAGAGCGGCTTGATATTCAGTACGCCTTCGGGCCAGACCGCGCGCCGCCAGCCACAACCCGTGACCACCAGCTCCGGCACACCGCAGGTAGCTGTCGCTAACGAGCCGGCCTACCCGGCCGTTGCCGTCGCCAAAGGGGTGGATCCACAACAGGCGATGGTGAGCCGCCGCCAGCGCAACTATGGCGTCTGCGCCGAGGAAGTTAGTGGGGCGGTACACCTCGCCAAAGCGCTCGAGCGCCGGCCCGATGTCGCACGGCGCCGGCGGTACGTGCCGGCCCACTACCACGTCATAGTCCCGCAGTTTCCCGGGGAGCACCCCACGGCTCTCGCCGGTCTCCGGATTGGTGATCCAGCGCAACCCGTTCGGTAACCGGCGGTAGAATTCGTGATGGATCCAGCGGATGTACTCGGGGCCGACCACGTCGGTGTCCGGCGACTCAGCCAGGCGAGCGTCGATCAGCCGCTGCACCTCTATGTGAGCCAGTGCCTCGATCTGCAGCTGACGCTCGGCGGTTTCGGCGGCGTACTCCTCCCGCATGGCGCTCTCGATGGCCGCCGGATGGGTGTCGTGGCCCTCGATCAGATTGCTGTAGTAGCAGTTGACCGTCTTCAGCAGGCCGGCCACGGCCTTGGCTGTGGTTGGATGGAGCGCGCGCCCGAGTGCCCCGGCGGCATCCAGTAGTTCAGCGGCCAAGTCATTCAGGCCAGGGTCGGCCGGTAGCATCGGGTCCATGAGGTGCAGCACGGTCATGAAACAAATATGACCGGTTTATAGTCCGGAGTCAATGTAGGCGTAACTAATTGATGGACTGCAAGTTATGATGTGTTTCATGGGCGCAACAATGCGATATATGACCGGTTGTATGTCCGGTTGACCCGTGAAACCACGCTTGAACGCTCCCAAGGGCGACGCATGCGTCGCCCCTACGTTCGGCGGCCTGCGACCTGGGCACTCCTCCACCGCGTCCCCCGCCCCCGCCCCCTACTGGTCAACACCCCCCCGGCCCGCCACTGCACCAATAGCCGTCTCAGCCCGGCCGTCGGCCCGCCGGGGAACAGGGCCCTCAGGTCCGCCACGGCGAAGGGACCCTCGAACGCCGTGGGCGCCCGGCGCCCCCCCCCCCCCATCCCGCCCCCATCGGTGGCGTCGTCACCGGCCAGCCTGCCCC
>CAJVYZ010000524.1 GCA_913009915.1 uncultured Gemmatimonadota bacterium
TCAGTTTTTTTTTTTTTTTCAAGCAGAAGACGGCATACGAGATATATCAGTGTGACTGGAGTTCAGACGTGTGCTCTTCCGATCTGCCTTCTTCGCGTCCTTGATTCCGGCTTTGAACAACTATTGGGAGGGAATGCGCCCCTCCATGCCACGCCCGCGGTGAGGCCGCTTGCGGTTGTAGGTCTCTAGGCGCCAAGCCACGGTAGCTGCGAAAACGGTCGGGTACCCGAGGGCACCCGACCGTTTATCCCACTCAAACGCCGATGGAACTACTAGTTGTCGCCAGTGATGACCTTGGTAGATCCGTCCCCTTCGGTCACCACCAACTCGAAGCCGTTCGAATCGGCTCGCATCTGGACCCGGCTCTTGCCACCCTCCTTGACGCTCAGGACGAATCCATGCGAATCCGCCTTCATCAAGAGCCCGTCACCCTCGGGGTGGTTGTAGATACTCAAGGCCGCACCGTTGGAGTCCGCCTGTAGCAGTACGCCCGCTTGTTCGAGCGCGCTGACGATCTTGAGTGATACGCCTTGTGCGGTTGCGTGCATGGCAATCTGTTCCTGAGCTGCCGCCAACTCGATCTGCGCGGCGCTCATTTCGCCGGCCTTGTTTCGCAGATTCGTTGCACGCTCGATCCGAGTGGCCACGCGCGTGTCGACATCGCTGTCTTGACCGATTTCACTGGCCAGCTCCTCGATGACTTCCTGCGGGAGCAGCAGCGTGCGGGTGGCGCCGCTGGGCTCGAACTTCACCATACCGAACTTCACCAACCCCTCCGCGGCCTGAGCATCCGCATCGGCGCAGTAGAACGTGGCGCCGTCTCCGGTCCGGTCGAGATCGTCGATCGCCAGGGCGCAGCTCTCCGCCGGCAGCTCGGCGAGCTTACGCAGCTTCACGGAGATGGTAGCGCCGGTCACGTGCTCGGGAGCGTCACGCATGACATCCAGCCGGCGGATGGACCCGATATCCACTCCGTCCAGTTTGAAAGGAACGAAGACAATGGGAATGTTGATGGTCGATGCCGAGTGCGCCACCTGCTCGACCCACTCGGAGCCGCGCCGGCCCGCGCCCACGAAGACCATCCCGATGGCGAAAATGGCCAGGGCACCCAAACCGATCTTGGTCCAGTAATTCGGTGTCATGATCGCGCCTCCACGAACGCAGTTCGGACTGTTGCATCACGTAACGTGTCCCAGCCCGGATTTGTTTCACATTGCGCCGTGTGGCTGATGTCTGGTTTGTTAACTTGTTGTATCGTAGGAAGTTACGGCTACTCTAGGCCGGCACGCCACCGGGGGATGCCGCCAGGAAAGCCTCGAGTTCCTCGAGCGCCTCCGCCTGCCGCAGCCCGCTGTCCTGGAGCCCGGCGGCCAAAGCCGGCAGGTCTGTTTCCGCCGCCTCGAGGGCCGACGTCCTGCGCTTAACAGCGCCGACGGCTGAAACGACTTGCAGGAGCTGGTGCACCAGCAGGTCGCGCGCTTGTTCGACTGCCCTGCGGTTGGCCGACCACTGCTGGTGTGCCGTTCCGTCGAGCGGGGGCGCCGGGAGCGCCAGATACTCGTCCAGTCCGGCGATCTCGCGGGCTGCCCGGCAGGCCGCACGCAGGACGTCGGTCATGTGTTGGACAGATTCCTGGTCGGTGTCCCGCCAGCCGCGGACGAGATGCCCCGCCGGGTGCACCACCTCGGCCAGCAGTTCCCGCGCAGTGCCGTCGGGCAGCGTGGCGAGGGTGGCAACGACCTCGTCGTGGACGTCGGCCGGGAGCGCCGGCCGGCGCCGGGTGGCTCTCATGGTCGGGCGTTGCAACGTCAGTTGCCCCAGGCACAGAAACAGTCCTGCCAGCGGCAAGGCAGCTGTGGTGAACGACAAGCCCGCCGCCATGCCGGTGACGGCGATACCGAATACCATGGCGTAGTAGCTGCCCGGCATCGGGGCCCAGGCCCGTGAATGACGCATGGTGCGCAGTGGCACGCCGCGCTGCCGCATGCGCTCGAGTACTCCCTCGGCCGCTTCTCTGGGCAACCGCGCCAGGGCCCGCGAACCGCGCACCACCCAGGGAATGGTCTGCGGGCGGGCTGAGGCTCGCAGCGTTTCCGCCACGCGGTCCCTGGCACGGCGATCCGCCGACGGGTCGAGAAACAGCAGCGTGTCGGCTACCGGTCCATCGATCCCGCTGCACTGGGGGCAGATGTTGAGCGACAGCGGATCGACCCCGTTACACAGCAGGCAACGGTCGAGTTCCTCGTCGGCCTGGCTGTTGAACTCCGATCCCTTCCGTGCCAGAGTGTCGGCCAAGGAGCCGGCGGTGGCGTGGCGTCGCGAAGGCTCCGCCGCCGTGGCCCGGGCCACCAGCGCATCGAACCACTGGGAGACAACCACCGTGGATACAGCGGAAGGCCGGTACCCCAGGCGTTCGGGTTCTGGCGGTAACTGGGCAGCAGGCCGCGGCGGGAGGCCTCCGGTGAGCGCGTAGTACAAGGTGAGGCCGAGGGCGTAGACATCGCTCCGGGCATCGGGTCGCCTCCCCTGGAGAATCTCGGGCGCCAGGTAGCTCAGCGTTCCCACCACGCCCCCGGTATGGGTCATGGTCGCCTGCCCGTCCAGCTTGGCCGATCCGAAATCGGCCAATTTCGCTTTCCCGTGGCGGTCGATCAGGATGTTTTGCGGCTTGACGTCCCGGTGGAGAACGCCGCGCCGGTGGGCCACGTCGAGGGCCAAGGCGATTTCAGTTCCCAGCTTGACAGATCGGAAGAGCACACGTCTGAACTCCAGTCACACTGATATATCTCGTATGCCGTCTTCTGCTTGAAAAAAAAAAACATAAACCACCTCCTT
>CAJVYZ010000525.1 GCA_913009915.1 uncultured Gemmatimonadota bacterium
GATGCGGGCCACGTCGAGCGCCAGGATGCCGGCCGGGAGCAGACCATAATCGGCGCCCGTCTCGACCAGAGCGTCCCACAGCGGAACCGCCCGGTCGGCAGCCACCCAGATCTCATAACCCAAGTCGCCGGTGTATCCGGTGCGCGAGATGGTTACCGGGATACCCCGGATGGTGCCCTCCGTCAGACGGAAGTACCGCAGCGACTCGACCTCCGCGTCGGCCACCCGCGCCAGGATGTCCCTGGCCCTGGGACCTTGCAGCGCCACGGCACCGAGCGAGCGGGAGACGTCCTCGATCACCACTTCCATCCCACTGCCATTGTCCGTCAGCCAGCGGATGTTGGGATCGGCAGAAGTGAGGCGATACTTTTTCTCGCCCAGCCGGGAGATGGTGCCGTCGTCGATCACCTTGCCGTGGCTGTCGCACCAGGGAGTGTACAGCACGCGCCCTACCTGGCACTTGGCTACGTTCCGCGGTACGATCCTGTTTAGCAGCCGGCAGGCGTCGCGGCCGTGAATCAGGTATTTGTACAGCGGTGAAACATCGATCAATCCGGACCCGTTACGAATAGCAGCGTATTCGCGGTCGTGGTGCAGCTGATAGCAACCCAGCACCGCATGGCCGGCCCAGCGGCGCCAGGCGTGCCCCTGGGCCAGGGCGGCGGTGCGTTCGTGGAACGGGGTCGTGTTGAGCTGAAGTGGTGTCATATAATGAATCGAAGCTCGCGAACGGTAATACCATCCACAGCCGATGGTAAGACCGGGGCGGGGAGCCCATGATCGAACCTTCCAGCGACTTTCATGGAATCTTCAGGCAGGCCGGGAAACTGTATCAGGACTCGGGGATCGTGTGGATCCCGGATTTTCCAGAACCGGAGCGAGCATGACCGCCATCCCCATGTACAGTCCGTCGCCGGCGTCGTCCGCCCTGTGGAAGACGGCGCAGGCCGTAGGGATCGTTGCCACTGTGGGACTGGTGGTGGGACTGTTCGTCAAACCGGACCCGGCCCTGTTCGTTCTGTGGAACGTACTGATCCCGCTGGTTCCCGTGTCGCTGATGGTGAGCCCACTCATCTGGCGCAACGTGTGCCCCCTGGCCACGCTCAACATGGCCTTCAATCGCTCTGCCACGCGCAAGCTCACCAACGGGTTGGCCGGCAAGGCGGGGATCGTGGCCATCGCATTGCTGGCGGTCCTGGTTCCGGCCCGCCGGTTTGCCTTCAACAACGACGGCACCTCGCTGGCCATAGTAATCGTGGTGGTGGGCCTGCTGGCGCTGGCGCTCGGCGTGGTGTTCGATGCCAAGGCCGGGTTCTGCAACGCCATCTGCCCCGTGCTTCCGGTGGAGCGCCTCTACGGCCAAGCACCGCTGCTGAAGGTGCCCAACGCCCGTTGTCCCAGTTGCTCGCTGTGCACCCAGCGAGGCTGCATCGACTTGGCGCCGGAGAAGTCGGTCGCCCAAACACTGGGAGCCGCGCGGCAATCCACCGCTTGGCTGCGTACCGGATTCGGAGCCTTCGCGGCGGCGTTCCCGGGCTTCATCGTCGGCTACTACACGTCAAGTGACGTAGCGCTGACGGCGGCGGGATCGGTCTACCTGTACATCGGAGCGTGGGCCCTCGGGAGCTATGTCCTCATCACGGTCCTGGTAAGCCTCTTACGACTGGGTTCGGGGCTGGCCCTCCTGCTGCTCGGCGGACTCGCATTGAGCTTGTACTATTGGTATGCGGTCGAGGTCGTACTCACTGCCATGGGGATTGCCGGCCTGTGGCCCATGGCACTCCGCGGCGCGGCGCTGTTGCTGATCGGAGTCTGGTTGACCGGGGCCGTGCCGAGGATGATTACGAGGGGAGCGGGAAGCTAGGAGCTGGGTTGAATCGTTCAGTCCTGCTTCTGGCGAGCATGTTCCTCGCCACCACCGCCCGGGCCCAGCAACTCGAGCCTCGCGCCTTCTCGGCCGCTCCGGTGGGGGTAAACTTTGCCCTCCTGGGCTACGGCTACAGTACCGGCGACCTGCTGTTCTCCCAGGACATCCCCATCGAAGACGCCAGCGCCAAGATCAATACCCTGACCGGGATCTATGTCAGGACTCTCGATTTCTTCGGCACCTCGGCCAAGCTGGCGGTCATCGCGCCGTTTGCCTGGGGCACCTACCGCGGCAAGCTGACGGGAATCGACACCAGCACCACTCGGGCGTCCTTCGTGGACCCCAAGGTCCAGCTGGCGGTGAGCTTCCTCGGGGCACCGGCCAGGACACCGCGCGAGTTCGCCGGATTTCGCGAGGGCACGGTGGCCGGCGCCGCCCTGATGGTCAGCGTCCCCGTGGGACAGTACGATCCGTCGAAGATCGTCAACCTTGGCACCAACCGCTGGGCCTTTCGGCCGCGTATCGGGGCGTCCCACACGGCGGGGAAATTCACCTTCGAGCTGTTCGGCGACGTGTGGCTGTTTCTCGACAATCCCGATCAGTTTGGGGAAGTGGTAAAGCAGGAACCCATCTGGGCCATCCAGAGCCACGTCATTTACTCATTTCGTCCAGGATTGTGGTTGGGGTTCGACGCCGGCTACGGCACCGGTGGCAACACGACGGTGGGCGGGGTGCATAAGAACAACAGGCAGCAGAACACCATGTTGGCGGGGACGCTGGCGGTGCCGATCACTCGGCGGGGAGCTCTGAAGTTCGTCTACTTGACGGGAGTATCGACGAGGCTGGGGGCGGACTTCGAGATCGGAAGAGCACACGTCTGAACTCCAGTCACACTGATATATCTCGTATGCCGTCTTCTGCTTGAAAAAAAAAAGAAAAGAAAGAAGTATTAGTTGATTGTGT
>CAJVYZ010000526.1 GCA_913009915.1 uncultured Gemmatimonadota bacterium
TCCACAGTGGCCTAGGATCAGTAGCCCAACCCGCTCCGACGTTGAAACGTCGGCTCGGCGCTTCGCGATCCGTCGTGAACGACGGAACGTCCGGTGCCATTCATGGCCCACCGCCGCAGCCGCCGAGCCGCGGATTCATCCACGGAACCACAATCGCCAGCCGGCAAGCTATTCCGCTCTCAACACTTCCAGCGGCGTGGCCCGGAACACTTCCATTGAGTTCCACAGTCCCACGATCACGGTTACCCCCACGAGGAGAAGGGTCAGGCCGGCCAACTGCGGCACCGGAATGGTGAAGTCACTTTCGAATACGAATCGGGTGATGGCCCAGCCCGCCACGGTGGACAAACCGACCGCCACCAGCGCCGCCAGGCTCCCCAGGGCCAGATACTCGGTGAGCAACACCCGCATGATCTGGTTGCGGGTCCCGCCCAGCGTCTTGAGCAGAACTCCTTCACGGACGCGCTGAAACCTGCTGGTGGCAACCGCCCCGATCAACACCACCGCTCCGGTGGCCAGGCTGAAGAGCGCCATGAACCGTATAGCCATGATCATGCTGCCGACGATCCGGTCGATGGCGCGCTGCACCAGGCCGAGGTCGACGGAGCTGACGTTGGGAAAGCGTTCCACCAGTATCCGCTGGATCCGGCCGCGCATTCTTGGATCCTCCACCCTGGTGAGGGTGACGAACATGTGGGGCGCGCCGCTGAGCGCCGCCGGCTCGAATACGGCAAAGAAATTCGGCTCAAACTGGGCCCAGTCGACTTCCCGGATGCTGGTGACCCGGGTGGCGATCGGTATGCCCTGCACGCTCCACGTGATACTGTCGTTGAGCCCGACGCCCAACTCCTCGGCGATGTCCTTTTCGAGCGAGACCGCGAAGTATCCATCGCTGCTTGTCCGGTCTGGCAGATCATCCCACCACGCGCCGTCCACCAGTATCTCCGTAGCCGTCATCGAGTCGCGGTAGGTGGATCGGTACTCGCGCCGGAAGGCCCAACTGGTCATGTCGGCAATGGTGTCACCACTCACGGTATCCCTCATGGCCCCCGACAGCACCTGGTGGCCGTTGATGGCCTGCACCCGCATGGGCACCAGGGGGACCGCCTGCTGCAACGGATAGCCCAGGCTGTCGAGCGTGGTGCGGATGGGGCCGATCTGGTCGGGCTGGATGTCGAACATGACCAGATTGGGCCGGTCGACCCCCGCGTCGAACCGCAGCTGCCGCAACAGATTGGCCTGTATCAGGAACAAGGTGCTGAGCAGGAACGTCCCGAACCCCAGAGCCAGAACCAAAGCCACCGTCTGGTTGGCAGGACGATACAGATTGGCCAGTCCCTGACGGTAGACGTAGGGCCAGCGGTGGGGGAAGAACTTTCTGATGCCTCTGGTCAGGAGGAACGCCGCCAACCACAGGACCGCCAGCGTCACTCCGATCCCGACGGCGAACCCGACGCCTTCCATCCGGCTGGGCGCCTGTGCCATGGCCAGGAACGTCACGCTCGCGGCCAAGGCCAGCGCCACCACCCAGCGCCACGGGTCCCGCGGTTGTGCCGACCCCTCTTCGAACGGGGCACGAAGAGCAGCCAATGGCGTCACCCGGCGCACGCCCAGTAGCGGAAGGAGGGCGAACACCGAGGCTACCCACACGCCGGTGGCCAAACCGATCCCCATGGCCGCCGCCGACGGGCGGATCTCCACGTCCACCGGGAGAAAGTCTCCCACTACGAGCGGGATGACGTGCTGGATCGCCAACCCCAGGGCGACACCAAGCAGGCTACCGGCGAGCCCGATACCGACGGCCTGGGTGAGATAGGTGGCGAACACCTGCCGGGACGTGGCTCCCAGGCAGCGCAGCACGGCTATGGTCTCCCGCTTCTGCTTGACGAACACGTTGACGGCGCTGGCGACGCCCAGTCCGCCTAACAGCAAGGCGATCAGCGCCACCAATCCCAAGTAACGGCCCAGTTGATCCAGGTCTTCCAGCATGTCCTCACGGTCCCGTTTGGCGGTCCAGATCCTGACCCGATCAGGACGCAACACGGGACCGTATTCATCTGCGATCGGTTCGGCTGCGGCCTCGTCGGCCAGGCGCAGGTAGGTCCGATAGGAAACGCGCGATCCGAAGGTGATCAGCTTGGTGGCTTCCAGCCATTGGGCGGAGATGAACACCCGGGGTGAGAAGGCCGATTCCACGCCGGCGGCACCGGGAATGTCCTCGATGGCGGCGATGATCTCGAACCTGCCCTCCCCCAGCACCAGGGTGTCGCCCACGGTAGCGGCCAGGCTGGTGAGCAGCGCCGGGTCGACGACGGCCCGCCGGCCCCCGGCAAGTTCCGCCCAGCGGCCGGCAGGGCTGGTCACGATCTTCCCGTAGAACGGATAAGGGCCTTCTACCGCGTTGACCCTGGCGAATCGGGTTCCCTCGGTTCGCGGCACGTAAGCCATGGCGTCGAAGTCCGTGCGATGAGCCACGACATCGTTGACGGCCAAATCGCACTCGCCGCGTTGGCACAGCTCGGCGAGCGTCTCGTCGGCGATGGTGTCGATCAGAGCCTCGAGACGCTCAGAAGACGGCGACCGTGCCGAAAATCGGATGTCGGCTCCCAGCAACGCCTGGCCCTGTCGGTCGATGGCCGTGAGGAGGTTTCGGGTGAACGAGTTGATGGCCACCAGCGCCGCAACACCTATGGCCACCGCCGCCACCAGCAGCATCATCCGGCGATGCGCGGCCCGGCTCTCGCGCCAGGCCATGGCCAGGAGAAATCGCGGCCTCACGCGGCCGAGTCCTCTATCACGGCGCCGTCACGCAGGCGGATCGTTCGCCGC
>CAJVYZ010000527.1 GCA_913009915.1 uncultured Gemmatimonadota bacterium
GTCTCAGTTGTATCAGTGTTTGGTAGAGTGTCTTACTCTCGTGCTACTTGTCTTATTGTTTTTGGTTTTTTTTTTTCAAGCAGAAGACGGCATACGAGATATATCAGTGTGACTGGAGTTCAGACGTGTGCTCTTCCGATCTAGGACCATGTTCCGGTCAGCCGCCTCCGTGGATCCGTCGTCGAGTTCCTGAGCGATATTCAGGATCTTGGCCGCATCGTCTGCTGCCGACCGGATGACGTCGGCCTGGGCGGTGGCCCGCTCGGTCAACTCGCCCGTGGTGGCGGCAACTTCGTGGGTCGACGCCGTCATCTGTTGGGTGGAAGCGGCAATCTCCTGGGCGAGAGCCGCTGCTTCCCCCGAGGCCCCCTGGATGGCTCCGACCAGGCGTTGCAGGGCAGTCACCATGTTGCCGATGGCCTGGACCAGCGGATTGGATGCCACCCGGCCGTCTAGTGCCCCCGGGCTGAACCGGGACAAGTCGCCCCGTGAGACGCTGACGGCTACTTCCTCGGCCACGGCGGAGGGGAGGATCACCCGCTTGATCAGCCAGTGGCTGAAGATGCCGTGGGCCAGGAGGCCATAGAGCACGACCACGCCCGATATCTCCCACCGCGGCGCGCCTGGGGCCCACAACGTGAGGCTGGCAAAGACCAGCAGGCCCAGCATCAGGATGGCGAGCAGGCCACCCCCTTGGAATCGCCGGATCAAATCCCTCTGCAGGTCGGTCATGGGCTTCCTGGTGAATGCGTGCTGAATGGGGCCACCGGGGGGCGTACCAGCTTGGTAGCCGGCGGCGTTCCGGATACATTCCGCGTTCGTCGGGCACCGTCGGTGGTTGGCCAACGTGTCCCCTAATCTAGATACCCTGCGCGGGTGGACGCAAAGGGATGAAGCCGCTGGCAGGTCCATGACGCAAACGCACGCAGTATCACAGGATCAGTACGTACCGGAGACGATCGAGGCCAAATGGCAGGCCCGGTGGGCGGAACAGCACACCAACGAGACGGATCTCGATGCCCCCGTGCGCCCGTTCTACAATCTGATGATGTTCCCCTACCCCTCGGCCGAGGGCCTCCACGTGGGGAACATGTTCGCCTTTACCGGCAGCGACGTGTTTGGGCGCTTCAAGCGGCTCCAGGGTTTCGACGTGTTCGAACCCATCGGCTTCGATGCGTTCGGCATCCACAGTGAAAATCACGCCATCAAAGTCGGGATCCATCCCAGCGAGTTGATTCCTCGCAACATCGAGAATTTCCGCCGGCAGCTTCGCCTTATCGGCGGCATGTTCGACTGGCGTCAGGAACTGGCGACGACCGACCCACGGTACTACAAGTGGACGCAGTGGCTGTTCCTTCAGCTCTACAAGGCCGGCAAGGCCTACCAGAAAATGGGCAGCGTCAACTGGTGCCCCGAGTGCAAGACGGTGCTCGCCAATGAGCAGGTCATCGCCGGTTTCTGCGAGCGCCACGGTGACACCAAGGTCGAACAGCGCACGCTGGAGCAGTGGTACTTCAAGATCACCGACTACGCCGAGCGGTTGCTGGCCAATCTCGACGACGCGGGAGTGATGGACTGGTCGCCGACGACCACCACGGCACAGCGCAACTGGATCGGACGCTCTGAAGGCGCCGAGGTCGACTTCCCGGTGGAGGGGGGCGATCCGATCAGGGTATTCACCACCCGTCCCGATACCATCTTCGGCGCAACTTTCATGGTCATGGCCCCCGAGCACCCGCTGGTTGCCACGCTCACGTCCGACGATCAACGCAAGACCGTCGACCAGTATCTGGAGCGGGTGGCGGCCGAGGACCTGGTATCGCGCCGGGTGGGCGACCGGGAGAAGACCGGCGTGTTTACCGGCGGGTACGCCGTCAACCCCGCCACCGGGAAACCGATTCCGGTAGGGCTGGCGGACTACGTTCTCATGGAATACGGTACCGGGGCGATCATGGCCGTGCCGGCCCACGACGGGCGCGACCTCGAGTTTGCCGAAAAGTACGGGCTCGACGTCGTCCCCGTCATCGACGACAATGGCCGGCTGCAGGCCTCCGGCCCCTTCGACGGCCGGCCGGCCATTGAGGCGATCCCCGACATCATCCGCTGGCTGGAAGCCAGGAACTCCGGTACCGGCACGGTGCAGTATCGCCTGTACGACTGGTGTATCTCCCGCCAGCGGTACTGGGGTCCGCCGATCCCCATCATCTATTGTGAGGAATGCGGCACGGTGCCGGTGCCCGAGGAAGATCTCCCCGTACTCCTGCCCCCGCTGGACGACTTTCGGCCCGACGACAGCGGAGTGTCACCGCTGGCCCGCAATGAGGACTGGTACCTCGTTCCCTGCCCGGAGTGCGGTAAGCACGCTCGACGCGAAACCGACGTGTCGGACACGTTCCTCGATTCGGCCTGGTACTACTTGCGGTACCCGAGCGCCGAGTTCGACGACAGGCCGTTCGATGCCGGGCGTACCCGGACGTGGTGCCCGGTCGCCAATTACATCGGGGGCAACGAGCACGCCGTCCTGCACCTGCTCTATTCGCGGTTCATCGCCATGGTGCTCCACGACCTGGGCTTCATCGACTTCGAGGAGCCGTTCGTCAGATTTCGGGCCCACGGGCTGATCAGATCGGAAGAGCGTCGTGTAGGGAAAGAGTGTAGATCTCGGTGGTCGCCGTATCATTAAAAAAAAAAAAATAAAATAAATAAGAACAAAAAAAAAAAAAAGAAGAGAAATAAAAGAAAAGGAATGGCAGCCACGCATACGCGTATAGACGCCCGCATCACACGCCGTGCTAGAAGTCCTTCATAGACCTGATACAACTGCTCACC
>CAJVYZ010000528.1 GCA_913009915.1 uncultured Gemmatimonadota bacterium
GCTGGACGGGGGATGCGTCGACGGACTGCGTAGGCGGGCTTGCCGTGGGGGCACCCACAGGGGCCGGCGTGCCCCCGCCGCCCTGATCGCCCGAGCGACCGGACAACATGATGAGTTCACGACCCCGGATTTCGGTGGTGTAACGCGTCTGGCCTTCACGGTCCTGCCAGGTGCGGTACTCAATACTGCCCTCGATGTAGATCTTGTCGCCCTTCTTGCAATACTGCTCGGCGATGTCTGCCAGGCCCTGGCCGCTACGGGCATTGTTCCACAGCACCACACGGTGCCACTCGGTTTTCTCCTGGGATTCTCCCGAGGCGTTCTTCCATTGCCTGCTGGTGGCGAGCGAGAGCGTCGCCACCCGGGCCCCGTTGGAGGTGCTTCTCACCTCGGGATCCGCTCCCAGATTTCCAATCAACGTCACCTTGTTCAAACTCCGGCTCACGAGTACCTCCAACGAATAGGTCAAATTCACATCGGTCCATGGGACACGATAGCGTACTCCCCGGCGCGGCCTTAACCGGTTTGTCCTTCGAGCGGATCGTTTTCGTCCGAGGAGTCGAGCCGGCGCCGCAGGACCATCGCATCTTCCAATGGTTTACGATAATAGCCTCGACGCACCCCGGCCAGGGTGAACCCCAGCCGGTGGTAGAGAGCCCGTGCGGCCCGGTTGGAGCGCCGGACCTCCAGGAAAACGTCGTGCACGCCGCGCGCTAGCAGTGTGTCGAGCCCGCGCCCCAGTAGTCCGAGGGCCACCCTTCGGCGGCGGAACTCGGGCGCGACCGCCAAGTTCAGGATTTCGGCTTCCTCGCCGGCGGAACGGACGAGGAGGTAACCGGAGAGCCTCTTCCCGGCCCAGCTAATCCAGCCTTCGACTCCGGGAGCGGACAGGAGTTGTCCGAAATCCGCTTCGCTCCACGGGTCTGAAAAACTCAGCGCCTCGGTGTCCCGAAGGGCCGAGGCGTCCTCAGACCGAGCCGCCCGGATGATGAATTGGTCTGCCATGGGCTGTCTCCCACCTGGCTTGAGCCGCGGCCGGGCGTCCGTAGGCCGGCTCCCAGCGAGCTACCTGATCGGGCTCGATCCGTTGGAGGCCTCCCGCCCGTCCCAGTAGCTGCAACAGGACCCCGGCGCTCGGGCCAGCGTCCACCAGGACCAACGTCCCTCCGTCGATCCACGCGTCGAACGGAGCCAAGAGCTCGGGGCGCAGGTGCCCGACCACGACTTTGGGCCGGGGAACATCGGCCACCAGTTCCGCCGGACGGAGCACCCCTGGCGGCACATCGACCTCGATGCGGCCGCCGGGGAACCGGTACATCGCCGCGAAGATGTCGCCGCGCAGGGCGTCGGCCACGGCCAAAATCCGGCCCGAGCAGTCGGGGACACATCCGGCCGCCTGCACCAGCAGCGACGGAGCCGACCACAACTCGAGGCCGCAGGCATGCGCCAGGGCCTTGGCCACGGCTGCGCCGATGCGCAGCCCGGTGAAGCTCCCCGGCCCATCGGTCACCAGCACCCCGTCGAGGTCGGCCAACTCCGCGCCCTGCCGGGCCCGCCCCCCCTGGATGAGAGGGAGCAGGCCGCGGGCAGGCTGGCGCCCTTCCGGGAGCGCCTCCTCCACCATGACGGCGCCCGGGCTTCCCAGGGCCACGGAGGCTTGGTCGCCCGACGTTTCCAGTGCCAGGTACATCAGCTTTCCTCGAGCCGGCGGAGGTCCGGGTCGTCGACGTGCGACAGACCGAACTGGTGGGTCGCCTGGGGCAGCCAGGGGCCGGCGCGGTCGGGCCACTCGATCAGCAAGACGTCGCCGTCCCTGAGGAGTCCTTCCCAATCGAGATCCCGGGCCTCATCCGGCTCGCCCAGGCGGTAGCAATCGATATGGAACACGGGCCCGCGCCGCCCCTGGTAGCGGTGTACCAGGGCGAAGGTCGGGCTGGCGGTGGCGGAATCCACCCCTAGGCCGGTAGCGATGGCCTTGATGAACGTCGTCTTCCCCGCCCCGACCTCCCCACGAAACAGGAGAATCGATCCCGGTGGCAGGCTGCGGCCTAGTGCCTCACCCCGATTCCTCAGTTGAGACTCGGTAACCTGCGTCATGCGCGCTGCCGGTCCCGGGAAGTCTCACGATCCACGTTGGGGCCGTCGAGCGCCCGCAGTTCGATCACCTGGTCGCGCAGCATGGCGGCGACCTCGAACTCGAGGTTGGCGGCGGCCTCTTTCATCTGCTGCTCGAGCGCGTCGATCGCGGCGCCGCGTTTGGCCGGATCGCGCAGGTCGACGGCACCGGCGGCGGCTTCCTTGGCGCCCCGATCGACGCGGGCGTCGGCCACCCGGGTGGACAGCCGGACCTGTTCCATCGATTTCACGATGGACCGCGGGGTGATTCCGTGCTCGCTGTTGTGCTCCCGTTGCCTCGCCCGGCGCCGGTCCATTTCATCGAGGGCCCGGTCCATGGATCCCGTTCGCCTGTCGGCGTAGAAAATGCCCTTGCCACTGACGTGGCGGGCCGCGCGGCCGACGGTCTGGATGAGCGAGCGGTCGGACCGGAGAAACCCTTCGTGGTCGGCGTCGAGGATGGCCACCAACGACACCTCCGGAAGGTCCAGGCCTTCGCGGAGTAGGTTGATGCCCACGAGGACAGATCGGAAGAGCACACGTCTGAACTCCAGTCACACTGATATATCTCGTATGCCGTCTTCCGCCTGAAAAAAAAAAACACACACAACCTCTTCTCCTTTACTAACTCATGAATCGCTAGTGTCCTTCTGATTTCACTCATCGTTCCCATTATATTATATCTGCCTATTCCCTTTCACACCCTCTACGTC
>CAJVYZ010000529.1 GCA_913009915.1 uncultured Gemmatimonadota bacterium
CATCATTGCGATGGCGTGTGCCCCCGGCCCGGTAGGACCCAGTTCCCTTCCCCAGGGAGCCATCGCCTACGAGCCCCCAGCCGAGTACCTGACGTGGTGGGAGCGAACCGAGGCATGTTCCGTGCAGAGCGGCAGTTTCGACCACATCGATTGGTACACCGTCCCCGGCGTCCGGCTGATAGATACCGAGATCGGCCAAAAGGTCGGGCTGTGGCAGCGCGACAACGGCCGCACGACCGTTACTCTGGCCGGGGACTTCGTGGAGAATGAGTTGGTGGTGAGTCACGAGATGCTGCACGAATTGCTCGGCGGCGAGGGTCATCCCGAGGAGTACTTCGTGGATCGTTGTGGTTTGACTTGGGAGAGCTGGGAGTAGCAGTCGCTCCGCCCCAAAGGGCACCGGTTCGCCTTGGTGCGGTCCGGTGTCCGACACGCCGCTGGCCCATCCTACCCTATGCAGCCGAAATCGCCCTTCCTGCGTGCCTTGCAAGCCAATATGAAGTTGCGCCACTTCAGCCCCCGCACCATCGACGCCTACACCAGCTGGGTCAAGCGCTACATCCACTTCCATCGCAACCGCCACCCGGCCGAAATGGGCGGGCGCGAAGTCGTGGCGTTCCTAACCTGGCTCGTTGTCGAGCGGCGGGTGGCCGCTTCCACTCAGAATCAGGCGCTGGCCGCTCTGCTGTTCCTCTACGGGACAGTCCTGGAGCGTCCGCTGACGGACATCGGCGCCATTCCCCGCGGGCGGACCCCCACTCGGCTCCCGGTAGTGCTGACGCCCGCCGAAGTCCGCCGGGTGCTGGCCGGTCTCACGGGGTACGACCGGCTGGTGGGCCTGCTGCTCTACGGCAGCGGCCTGCGGCTGGGCGAGGCTCTGACGCTCAGGGTCAAGGACATCGACTTGGATCGGGGGGAACTCACCCTCAGGCGGGCCAAGGGGGCCAGGGATCGGGTAACGGTCCTGGCCCAGTCGATCCGAGATCCCCTGAGGATTCATCTGGAGCGAGTACGCGCCCGCCATCAGCGCGATCTCGTCACCGGGGCGGGCTGGGTAGAGCTGCCCGGCGCACTGGCCCGGAAATACCCCAACGCCGGCCACTCGTGGCCGTGGCAGTGGGTGTTCCCGGCGACGCGGCGCTACCGGGACGAAGAGACCGGGCAGATCCGCAGGCACCATCGGCACCCGTCGGCGGTGCAGCGGGCCATGACCAGGGCGGTTCGAGCGTCCGGCATCAGCAAGCGGGCCAGCTGTCACACCCTACGCCACTCATTCGCCACTCATCTGCTGGGTGCGGGGTATGACATCAGGACCGTGCAGGAGTTGCTGGGCCACCGGGACGTCACCACGACCATGATCTACACCCATGTACTCAACCGAGGCGGGATGGGAGTGAAGAGTCCGGCGGATCTCCTGGGGTGACGGCGGGACCGTCTTGCCGAATTAGGCTGCAACCGGTACAGTGGAAGAGGAATGGGCTGCGGACCTTGGCGGCGCGCCGCGGGTCCAATACTAGTTAGACCGCCAATTCCAAACAAGGAGAGCGCAAGTGAGTAATCGCTGTTATCTACGCCATCCACTCCACCTTGTGCTCTTGCTCTTGGTACCGGGAGTCCCAGGACTGGCCGCTCAGGATCGAGACGATTCCCTTCGCGGCCGGATGGTCGAGACCACCGGCGAGGGAGAGCTTACCTTCGCGCCGGATTGGGCCTACCTCCGGATTGGTGTCCAGAGTAACGATTCTTCCGCCAGCGGTGCCTCGGCCGGCAATGCCGACAAGCTCGCGAGCGTACTTGGTGCCTTAGGTGAGCAAGACCTTGGGAGTGATATGGTAGAGACCGTAGGGTTCGGGGTCAATCCGCACTACGATTACTCGGCGGGTGGACGGCTCGTTGATTATAGGGCTCGAGTGGACCTCAAGGTACGTGTGGTTGACTTGGGCACGCTCGGTGCCTTGATCGACGCCGTCCTCCTGGCGGGGGCCACGGATATTCCCAAAATTCAATACCAGGTCGCGGACGAAGAGGCAAAGCAGCGTGAGGCCCTTGCCCTCGCCTTCGCACAAGCCAGATCGAAGGCCGAAGCGCTCGCTGAAGCTGCTGGAAAAGCCCTTGGGGACCTTTCTGTCATAACCACCGAAGGCACCTACAGTACCATGTTCGACGTCGAGGCGATTACGGTTGCTGGCTATGCGAGTCTTGCTGGAGGAGCCCAAATTACGCCAAGTAATGTCTCAATTAGGGCATGGGTAAAGACACGTTGGCAGCTGGTTTCCGCTCGATAGCTTGGCGGTCTAACCGGCCATTGGAACAGCGGGCCTGGTGGGCAACAGATGTGGAGCATCGTCATTATAGGTAGGCTCGGCCGTTCATTTCGGCATGATCAGAGTACGGCCCGCAGTTCAACGGCAGGACGTTAGACAGCCAGGTACACCACTGCCCTTGGAGATATATCAATCGGGATTTCGAAGCGTTGGTTAGCGGCTATGCGATGGACAGGATCAGGACGGCTGCCTTCCGGCTTGTCAGGCCTCTGTGGCTACGGGGGACAGGCCATCGCCGTATCCTGGGCGTCAATGTGTTCTCCAGTGTTTATGAGAGCCCCGTCGACCAGGAGGCAGCATTCGATCAAACTCGGCTTGTTCTTCAGTACGTCCAAAGATACGACGTACGACATTTCCGCTGGGTAGCCTTGGTGCACCACATCATGCTGTGGCCTGGGCACTACTCGGCCGCTAATAGGTTCGGTGGGATTATGGTTTCAAGAGGAGACCTAATGGACTGGGGCCTACCTTACGCGGCTAGCGTCATCGTGCATGAGGCAACAC
>CAJVYZ010000530.1 GCA_913009915.1 uncultured Gemmatimonadota bacterium
AACGATCGGTGGTATTGTCGATAGCCTTGATGTACAGTGTTTTTTTTTTGATGATACGGCGACCACCGAGATCTACACTCTTTCCCTACACGGCGCTCTTCCGATCTCTGTGAAACCATGATGAAACTGGCCTGAAAAAGCCTTTACCGACTTCTTCGGCCAGCATTCGGTGCCCCACACGCATCTCGCCGCCAGCTCCACGACTTCGATATTCGATATTCCCGTGGCATTCATTATTCATTATTCCCGTATTAGCTTTCTATGCTTTGCCTCCGCCCCCGTAGCTCAGCTGGATAGAGCAGCAGTTTCCTAAACTGTTGGCCGTAGGTTCGAATCCTCTCGGGGGCATGGAAACTCGACCCTGGACGCACTCTATCCCGTTCTACTGCAGGTTCTGATGGCCAAATCTGAAGTAATCCAAGACCAATCGACCCGGACGCCTCAAACACAGGCCTCCGAGGCTATCCCAGCCAACCCATTAGAGTGGGTGCAGCAGCATCGCAGGCTGGTAAGCGCGCTCGCCATCGCGCTATTCGCGGTGGTGGGCGGCGCCTGGCTCACCATCAGCACCCAGCAGCGGAAGGAAGCGGCCGGGCAGGAGGCCATGAACGGGGCCAGGGCCGCCTTCGACGCCTACAATCTCCCAGCCGCCGCCGCGGCGTTCCAGGACGTGATCCAGAACTACTCCGGCACCCGGGCGGCCAAGGAAGCCTCCATCGCTCTCAACCAGGTGCGGCTGGTCAACGGGCAGAACGAGCTGGCGATCGTCAGCCTGAGGGATTTCATAGCCGGCAACCCGGGCCAGGTTTACCAGGTGCCGGCCTCCGGCCTGGTCGGCTCGGCCCTCGAGAACGTCAACCGGCCCTCCGAGGCGGCCGACGCCTTCCTGGCGGCAGCCGCAGGAGCCCAAGTCAACTACATGAAGGCCGAATACCTCCTGGCGGCGGGCCGGGCGCTGACCGCCGCAGGACGGACGGAGGAGGCGGAGGAGGCGTTCCGGACCATCGCGGATGAGTATCCAGCGACGCCAAGCCGGTCCGAAGCGACGGTGAGGCTGTCGGAGCTGGTCAAGGGAGCGTACTCGGACGGGCCGGAGGGGCTTTAGGAATGCCATGAATATCGAATCATGAATATTGAATATCGAATGCCACTGGTATAGCGAAGTGGTTGCTCTGCAGGGCCGGTTCTTTGAGGACCGGCCCTGTTTGTTGGGGAGTGAGATGAATATGTCGTATAAGATATGTTATGTTAACTAGACGTGTGGGAAAGTGTTCCCTGTCGTGGGGGTAATGGGGTTAACTTATTTCAGGAGTGACGGTTACGCGATTGGGGATAACCCGGCTCGGCGCGGGTGAACGCCGCGAATAATGAATGCCACGGGAATATTGAATATTGAGCGTTGGTTACTTCATTTCACCTATTCAATATTGCGTGGCAGTCATTATTCATCATTCATATCGCCCGAAAAGACCACCCGGCCCTCACCACGGAGCCAGACGTCGGTCCACACGTCCTCTTCCCTGCGGCCGGAAACGGTCAGGATCTGGCCGCCCCGGGTCAGGAACAGCCGAGGTAGGGTCGTTGCCCCATGGTCCGCCAGGCTGGCCGCTACGGCCACGGTACCGGTGCCACAGGCCAGCGTCTCGGCCTCGACGCCGCGTTCGTAGGTTCTGATGGGCCACGGAGCACCCTCGGCCTGGGGCCGGGCCACAAAGTTGACGTTGGCGCCGTCGGGGCCTGCCCCGGCATGGTGTCGTAGCACCTTACCGCGCTCCATCAGGCCCTGAGACTCGATATCTCGCAGCAACACCGCCAGGTGCGGTACTCCGACCGTAGCCCTGGTCAGGAGTGACTCACCCTCCGCCAGTTCGACCTTCGGTACCGCCACGGGAGCATCGAACGGCGGGAGATTGAGTTCCGCCTCCCAGCCGGACCCGACGCAGCGTGTCCGGAAGCTCCCGGCATCGGTCTGGAGTGTGAGCCCCTGTCCGGCTTCGGCCAGGCCCAGCCTGGCGGCCAACCGGGTGCTGCACAAAGCCGCATTGCCGCACATGGCCGCCCGAGTTCCGTCACTGTTGAAGAAGGCCATCACCACGGCCCCGGACCCACTCGGGCTCAGGATCACCAGTCCGTCGGCCCCGATCCCCCGGCGCCGGTGGCACACGGCCCGGATGCGCTCAGGGGGCCAATCGGATTCGGTAGTCTCCCGCCCGTCCAGGACCACGAAATCGTTCCCCGAGCCAGTCATCTTGTAGAAGATCATGGGGAATTATGAATAATGACTGCCACTGAATCATGAATAATGAAATGAATTCCACCCTGTTCGATACTCATTATTCCCGTGGCATTCATTATTCGCGGCGTTCGCTCATAGCCGCCCAAACATCGCCTTGAGCCTAAGAAACCACACCATCCAAACGGCCTCGCGGATGATTTTCTTGCTCAGCTTGCTGTGGCCTTCGACCCGGTCCACGAACACGATGGGAATCTCGACGAGCTTGAATCCCTTCTTCCAGGCCCGGAAACTGAGCTCGATCTGGAAGGCGTAGCCGTTGGAGTGGACCGCATCCAAATCGATCGCCTCCAGCACTCGCCTTCGAAAGCACTTGAACCCGCCGGTGGAGTCGGTCAGCGCCAGCCCGGTGATCCAGTGGGAGTACAGATTGGCTCCCTTGGACAACAACAGGCGCGACATGGGCCAGTTGATGACGTTCACCCCGTCCTTGTAGCGTGATCCGATCACCAGATCGGCGTCTTCCACCGCCCGGAGAAACCCGGGGATGAACTTCGGATCGTGGGAGAAATCGGCGTCCATCTCAAAGAT
>CAJVYZ010000531.1 GCA_913009915.1 uncultured Gemmatimonadota bacterium
GGCAGAAGGGCCCGCCACATCTGCGCCGCCTGCGGCTCCCCCCGCCCCAGCCACCCGCCTGTGACGATGGCGACCTTGCTCTGAATCGAATGGTACCCTGCGCCGGTGGGATCGATTTCCGGGTTTACAAAAATGAGCAAGCGGTTCTGCTGATATGGGGCCAAGCGCTGCCACAGAGGGATTAGAATGGCGCCCATGGCGGCATTGGCCACGTAGACTATCACCCCTTCGACGATATAAGGCCTGAGCACCAGTAGAAAGACGAAGAGGAAAATCATCCACAGGCTCCAGGCATTGGTCTGGAAGGCCAGGAGGAGGCTAACCACCGGAGAAACGAAGAGGAACAGCAGCGACAACCTGACCCCGGCCCAGAACATCATGGCGAACAGGATTCCGATGAAGACGAGCGCGCTCCCCAAGTCTGGTTGCTGGAGTACCAGAAAGAACGGGACCCCGGCAATGAGCGACGGCACGATCAACTCGCGCAGCGTCCCGGGCGGGTCGTGGAGCCCGGAGAGGTAACGCGCCAGCATCAAGATGACCGCCAGCTTGGCGAGTTCTGCCGGTTGGCCGAGGTGCACACCCGCCACAGACAGCCAGCTTCTCGATCCCGCCGCGGTGCCGGCGCCCGTGCCGGTGGCGAGCACCAGGACCAGGAGAAGCAGAGCGAACCCGTAGGCGGCTGGGGCCAGCCACTCGAGGATCCTCGGTGAAACGCGGAAGGCCACGATGGCCGCCACCGATCCGATTCCCAACCAAACCAGCTGCCGTTTCCACACCCCGTAAGCCGCGCTGGCTACGTCGGTTTGTCCTGCCGAATAGAGTATCGCCAGTCCGAACGCGATCAAAGCGATGGTACTGACGATGAGCTGACGGTCGAGCCCGCCGCTACGAATCGGACGTGTCTTCATGGCAAGGGGAACGGGGCCACGAACGGGATGATGGGATAGGTCGAATCCGCCGGAGGAGCCGGGTTGGGATCGACACTCGCCTGCGGATCGATTTGGACGGCGCGGGGCGCGGAATCGGCCGTCATCAGTAACCGCCGTTGCGTCACCGCGTCGGGGCCGAGGACATAGCGGATGATTATGTCCGCAACGAAAGGCGCTACTCGTGATCCGTGTTCGGCAAACTCCATGATGGCGCCGACTATGATCTGCGGATCATCGGCCGGGGCAAAGCCGATGAACCAGCCGTGGTCTGCGCCGTGGGAGTTCTGAGCCGTGCCGGTCTTGCCCGCTATGGCAAGATCGAGGCGCCGGCTCCTCACGGCGGTCCCGGTTTCGACCACCTCGACCATAGCCGTACGAAGGGCCTCGAGTTGGCTGGGCGTCAACCCCAGGTCGTGCCTGGCGTCGCTGCGACGATGCACCAGATAGGGGGCGTCCAACCACCCGTCACCGGCAAGCGCCTGGTAGAACTTTACCATGTTCATCAACGTCTGGGCGTTGTCGCCCTGGCCGATGGCCATGTTGAATTCGGCCCCCTGCGCGGTCCATCCCCGGGGGCCGTAGACCTGATCGAAATACGCCGTCGAGTAGGGGTAGATCGACCGGGCTTCACTCTGCAGATCCAAGCCGCTCCGCTCACGAAATCCCATGGCCAGGCCATCTTCCAGGATCGCATTCAGCCCCAGGCGCGCCCCGAGCTGGTAGAAATACACGTCACAGCTTTCGCGGATGGCACCGGTCAGGTCGAGACGGCCGTGACCCTCCCGTTTCCAGCAGCGGAAGAACCGGTTGCCCAAGCGGAGTCCGCCACGGCATGGCTGCGGCATGTAGGTCCCTGGCGTAACGATCCCGCGCTTCAGACCCATGGCCGCCACCGCCAACTTGAAAGGTGACGCCGGCGGATACCGTGCCTGAATGGCCCGGTTGAACAGTGGCTTCGACGGATCGCTGACCATCAGTCGCCACTCGCTTTCGGAGATGCCACCGATGAACAGATTGGGATCGTAGGTCGGGGCAGAATACGAGGCCAGGACTTCGCCATCCGGCGACAGGGCCACCACCGCACCCCGCCGGCCAGGATGACGAACGCGCCACAGGCTGTCTATGAACACCTGGAGATCGATGTCGATGGTGGTGTGGAGCGGCTGGCCTCCAGTCGGCAGCAACGTGGGGGCCACACCTGCTTCCCGCACCAGCCGTCCGATGGCGCTCACCTCGATGAACCGGATGCCGGGCAGGCCCCGCAGCACCTCATCGTACTCCTCCTCCAGGCCACCGCGCCCAACCATGGTCCCGAGTCGAGCACCAGGGAAACGGGCGGTGGCCAGGTCATCCTCGTTGACCTCACCCACGTACCCGATCACATGCGCCAGCGCTGCGCCATGGGGGTAGTGGCGTTTGGGCTCCGACTCTATGACCATTCCGGGAAGCAGCGCGCGATGCTCTTCCAGTTGAGAGATCATCTCGAATGAACCATCCGCCGTGAGCAGGGCCGGCAGGTGGCGGGCCCGGCGATACCGTTGCACCACCCGTTCGAGATGAAGGCTGTCCAAGTGGATGATGTCCTGCACCCGCGCCAGGACCGCACGCAGGGAATCCTCGGACCGCGCCAGGAACTTGACGGCGAATCCGGGGACATTCTCCGCGATGATCCGGCCGTCACGGTCGAGGATCGGTCCGCGGGGCGCCATCAGCGGTACCGACCGTACCCGGTTGCTCTCGGCACGCAATCGGAAGCGTTGGGTTTGGATGACCTGCAACCGGAAGAAGGTACCGGCCAGCACGGCGAACGCCGCCACCAGGCCCCACTGCGCCAGGGCGGCCCGTGACCTCAACCGGTAGGAGTGAAAGCCCTTCATGCATCGAG
>CAJVYZ010000532.1 GCA_913009915.1 uncultured Gemmatimonadota bacterium
GTGAAGGTTGTGGGGAGATAAGTAATTAGCTAGTGTATGTAGCGAGATTTCTTATTGGTGTTTTTGTTGTTTTTTTTTTTATTTTTTTTGTTCTTTTTCTTTTTTTTTTTTCAAGCAGAAGACGGCATACGAGATATATCAGTGTGACTGGAGTTCAGACGTGTGCTCTTCCGATCTCCTGGGGTGAGGCGCCGGTGAACGGTGTTCTTCCTGCGAGTAGCTCATAGGCCAGGGTGCCGACGGCATAGATGTCAGCCCGGTGATCGATTTGGGGATCGGCGGCAGCCTGTTCCGGGGCCATGTACGCCGGGGTGCCCAGGGCCACTCCGGCGGTGGTGATGTGGCCGCGGACGGTCGATTGGCTCACCGCCTTGGCGATGCCGAAATCGGCAACCACGGAGTGGCCTCCCGTTAGCATCACGTTGTCGGGCTTTATGTCCCGGTGCACCACGCCCTCCGCATGGGCATAGGCCAGCGCATCCACCACTTCGCGGATGATCCTCACCGTCTCGGGTATCGGGAGCTCACCTTCCTTGTCGATCCGGTCCCGCAGCGTCTGGCCCTTGATGTACGGCATGACATAATAAAGGAAGCCGTCGGCTTCACCCGAATCGAACAAGGCCAGGATGTGGGGGTGGTTGAGATTGGCAGCGATGCGAATTTCGCGGAGAAACCGCTCGGGACCGAGAGCGGCCGCGAGGTCGGGGCGCAACACCTTGATGGCGACCTCGCGGTGATGCCTCACGTCCTGAGCGAGATAGACGGTCGCCATCCCGCCCTGACCGAGTTCCTTCTCGATCGTGTAGCGGCCGGCGAGGGCGGCTTCGAGCTGTTCCAGGCGTTCAGGCATTGGAACAAATATGGATGTAGCAGGGGAAAATGCGAGGGCAGCGGGGCAGGGGAGGCAGGAGGGCGTCGTGGTGGATCGAACCGTAGGGGCGACGCATGCGTCGCCCCTACGGGATTCTCCCGTTTGTTCCAGATGACATCGATGACGACGGGGGCGGTTGATGGGTGATTCTTGATTCTTGGGTGTTCCCGAAAGCTGCTGGATCTGTTTCAGGCGGGACCGCCCTAGTTCCCCAGGCGTGCGATGGTGAGCGAGACACCCTCCCAACTGTTGTCGTCTGTGTATTGAAGCTGAAGGCGGTATTGACGCTCAAGTGGCTCATCCTGGCTGGCAGTGAACGTTCCCACCGCCTCGAACAAGCCATTAGACACATGACGCAGACGTGACGGAACCTCGAGGTGCACCCAGGCAGAGTCGGCACGGAGGACGTCGAGGACCGTGCCGACTCGAGAGTAGGCCATCGCGAACGTGGGCATCCGCTGAGCGTGTAACGCCGAGTCGGGGACGAAACCGACGATGCCAGGTGCGACGGTATCGAGGATGGCCGCCCAGCCATCCGGCCGGCGAATGACCAGGATAGACTCTCCCGTCTCGATCTGTGCGACCTCGCGGGCATTCATTGACGGGCTCGATCGAACGGCAAGGTCACTCCAGCTCCAGTGCAACGACGACTCGGGTGGAGTGAAGCCCGCTTGCTTCGGTCCAGCCACCCCGAGGGTCAGCCATAGAGCGGCAGCCGTACCAACCGAGAACTCGAGAGCGTACCGCATACGTTGTCGCACTAATCCTCCTCGCGCCATATCAACGGCGCTCTCGTCCGGGCGCTGACTCGCTGCCCGTTCCCAGCGTCTTGCGGAACCGGCTGTAGTGTGGTACTGTCAGGCTGTCAAAGCTCGTACCATTCGTTGTATCCAAGATATATGCGTGTCACGCACGCGTCAATACATTTCTAGCAAGTGTGAGCCATGGACACGTTTCACGAGCGTTACCGCTTGGCGGTCAAGTACTTAGAGATTCAGGAGGGGGCGTCCACCATCTCGAACGTGGCGATGGTGCGGCGGGTGGCGGCACAAACGGGGGGGGAATCGCTGACACCCAGCTCCGCCAGTCGGTGGAAGTCGACGGCAGTCCCCGATCTGGCCGTCCTTGGGGCCATCGCCCGGGTCTGCGGCGTCCACCCCGGCTGGTTGGCCTTTGGGGAGGCGGGGGGACCGCCGCCCGATTTCGTCAACCTACGTCGAGCTTCAACCGGCCTTTCTGCCCGCGAGGAACTGGCTTAGGACCTACCATGTGGTAGCCCATGCGGACCAGCTCAGGGGCCACCAGATGGGCGCCCTGCTCGGCCCGTTTCTCCCTGACTCCCCCAGTGGGTTCTGGTAGGACCCTCATGGCGGCCTGGTAGAGGGCGTCCGCGGCCTCGTCCTGGGTCAGCTCCCCGTCGGTGGGGGCATCCTCAGCCGCAACGGGCTCCTGCCACGGCCACTTCATGGCGTTGCGGATGGCATATATAGGATTGGCGCTGCCGTCATGGGGGCACTGGTCAGGTTGCAGTGTCCCCGCCATGACGGCGTCGAAGAACTGTGCCGGGGTGATATCGATGGCGTGGGTGGCGACCAGGGGGTACCCCGGGTCACCGGGAGTGATGAGCAGGCACTCCCCCTCGACAAGACCAAGGTCGGGGAGGTCCGTCCGAGCCTTGAAACGGTAGCTGAGTGCGGACATTGGGCGGCCGCTCGGTCCTTTAATTCGGAGTAATCACCTCACCTATATCAACATAGCGCTCCAGCGCATGACCATCAAGCCAATACTATTCAGCTGCACCAAGAATCACCAGCCACCAGCCACTAACCAACCCGAAACCCCCGCTGTAGCCCAACCGTATAGTGGCGCCAACCACCGTCTCCCGAGGACATCGCATGGAACACCTGATCCCGATCTTCGGCATCATCTTCGTGATCGGCC
>CAJVYZ010000533.1 GCA_913009915.1 uncultured Gemmatimonadota bacterium
AAGTGTAGTGGTTGTCTTGTAGTTTTTTTGTGGTGGAAGTGTAAGAGGGTATAGGAGATATAGGAGTGGTCTCGGCGGTCCGTTGCTATTTTTGTTGAGTTTTATTTTTTTTTTCAAGCAGAAGACGGCATACGAGATATATCAGTGTGACTGGAGTTCAGACGTGTGCTCTTCCGATCTAGCCGCCGCCGGCGATCATCCTGGCCGGCATGGAGGCGCCACCCAACCTGGGCCAACGCTACGCCGGCCGATTTCGAGCGGTGTACGGCGATGTGGCCCAGGAACATGGCGTGGGCCTGATCCCGTTCCTGCTCGATGGGGTAGCGGGCATCGACAGCCTCAATCAAGCTGACGGTATGCACCCGACAGCGGCAGGCCAACAGATCCTTGCCCACCAAGTATGGCAGGTCCTGGGGGCCGTGTTGGCACAACGGCCGTAGCGGCCTACCCGACCTCCTCTCGATCCACCCGTCCACCAGTCAGGACCACCACGACCGTACCGGCGTTGTGTCCCTGAGCGCCGGTTATCTCATCCAAAGCCGCCAGGCCAGCGGCGGCGGTGAATTCGACGACGATCCCGGCCTCGCGCGCCAACTGGGCCTGGGCCGACTCGATGGCCTGGTCGGTGACGGCCACCAGTTCACCGTCCGCCTGCCGCAGCTCCTCGAGTAGTCGCAGCGCGTTGCGCGGTCGCCGGACGTTGATGGACGCCGCGTCAGTCAGACCCGAATCTTCCCCCGTGGTTCCCTGCCAGCGCCTGACCAGGGGTTGCATGTCTTCGGCTTGCGCGCCGACGAGCCGGGGGACGCGGTCCAATAGGCCGAGTTCACGCAGCTCCCGGAAGCCCTTGCCGATGGCCGCCAGTGTGCAGCCGTCACCCACGGGCGCCACCACAGTATCGGGCGCGTTCCAGTCCAGTGCCTCGGCGATTTCAAAGGCTACGGTCTTTTGTCCTTCTACGAGGAAGGGGTTGAAGGCACAGTTCCGGCTGTACCATCCGTGGCGTTGGCCGGCCTCCTCCGCCGCTGAGTAGGCGGTGTCGTAGTCGCCGCCAGACACGTGGATGTCGGCCCCGTATGACTCCAACCACGCGAGTCGCTCGGGCGAGGCGTATGACGGAACGAACACGTGGCACGGCAAGCCGGCGTGAGCGCAAAAGCCGGCCAACGAGATAGCGGCGTTGCCGGCGGAGGCACAATACAGTTCCTTGCCTCCCGCCGCCCGCGCCATGGCAACCGCCACGGCCGTTGCTCGGTCCTTGAGGCACCGTGTCGGGTTCCGGGTTTCGTCCTTGAGCAAGAGACGGTCGACGCCAAACCGGGCGGCGAGGTGGCCGGCTTCCACCAGCGGCGTGTTGCCGGCTACCAGGTCGCTGTCGCCTCCGGAGACCGGAAGGAGCGCCCGGTACCGAAATACACCCTGCGGCCGGGCCGAGTCTAGCGCCGAGCGAAATTGTCCTGCCGCGGCGGTGTAGTCATACAGGACGTCGAGCACGCCGGGGTCGTCCGCTGGAGATCCGGGACCACAGGACGGGCATAGATAGGCGTCGGGATCGAAGGGATACTGCCGTCCGCAACGCAAACAGCGGAGCGACTCTACCAGAGATCGCTCCGCTGTTTGCTCCGTCCGGCGCCTGCCGCTCGTCACACGCCGGCACCGGCCTGTTTGTGACGGGCCAACACCTGCTCGACCTTGCGGTTGGCCCCGTAGACCGGTGACTCGCCGTGCTGCTCACCGTACTCGAGGATCTCCTCCAGCGACGTTGCAATGGCGATGATACGGTCGTGGATGTCTTCCTCCGCGGTTTGTCCGCGATGCATCATGCCGAAGGCGATGGCACCGCCGGCGTTGACCACGTAGTCAGGCGCATACAGGATGCCGCGTTGGTGCAGCCGGTCGGCATCTTCGGCCGTCTCGAGCTGGTTGTTGGCCGATCCGGCCACCGCTTTGCAGGCCAGGCGCGGGATGGTGTTCTTGTTGAGCGTGGCCCCAAGTGCGCAGGGGGCCAGGATATCACAGGGCGTATCCGGTACCGCCTCGTGGGGAACCACCGTGGCGCCCAATTCCTGGGCGATGGCGTTGGCTTTCTGTTGGTCGATGTCACTCAGCGTGATCGTGGCGCCGGCGTCCTTGAGCATCTTGGCGAGCGGCCGGCCGACGCCCCCGACACCCTGAATCAAAACGCTCCGCCCCGCAAGATCTTCACTGCCGAAGAGTTTCGTGGTCACCGCCTTGATGCAGGCAAACACCCCAAGTGCCGTGTACGGTCCGGGATCGACGTTGAAGTTGCGCGAGGCATCTCCCATGAAGACCCACTTGGTCTCTTCCGCCAGAATGGTGAAGTCTTCGGGAGTCGTGCCGAGGTCCTGGCCGGTGCCGTAGGAGCCGTTGAGCGCGTTGAGGACATGCCCTAATCGGCGAAACAATCCTTCGCGCTCGCTCCCTTCGAGCATCTTCGGGACCGCCAACACCGTCTTGCCGCCACCGAAGTCCATATCGACGGCGGCCCACTTATGGGTCATCCCCCGCGCCAGACGCAGGGCGTCCCGCAGGCCGTCGGTGGGCGTGGGGTAGACCTTCATGCGGCAACCGCCGCATCCCATCCCCAGAGTGAGGTCGTGAATAGATCGGAAGAGCGTCGTGTAGGGAAAGAGTGTAGATCTCGGTGGTCGCCGTATCATTAAAAAAAAAAAAACACACACCACCCCCCCCCCCCCACCCCCACACCCGCCACCCCCCCCCCCCCCCCCGCCCCCCTCCTGCCCATCCCCCCCCTCCTCTATCTCCTCTCCTACCTCACCTCACTTCCC
>CAJVYZ010000534.1 GCA_913009915.1 uncultured Gemmatimonadota bacterium
GGGAAGAAGGCGGATGATCTTCTGGACAATACTCTTCCGCTCCCGCTCGAGAAAGTTGATCCGCTCCGACAGGGACGCGTGTGCCTGGATTTCCTCGGCGGTTTTCGGCACGCGCGGGGGGGGCGGCTCCTGGATGGTCTGCTCCATTTGCGGCGGCGGTGGCAAGCGGGCATCAACGAGGCGTTGTGGGGATGCGACGGTTTGCCGCTCCAACTCCGCACGCCATGACTGCAGTTGGTCGGAGATCCCCTGAATCGCGGCGATCTGTTCCCGGAGCAGGTATTGCTGACTCTCGTGACTCGACTGAACGCTCTGAATGAGGTGCAGCAACATGGATGCCTGTTGCTGTGACTGTCCCATGAGCAGTTGTTGCACGGCCGTGAACTGCTCGACCAGTGAGACGACGTCCGAGTCGGAAGCACAACGAACCGTTTCCCATTCGAGCGAAACGTCTTGAGCCAACTCGCCCGCCGACCGTCTTTCGCTCAAGGCGGTCCCGGAATGGTCTTCCGGGGCAGCTCGATCGCCCGTTCCCGCATCAGGATTGCCATTCACCATCAGACACGGCGACGAACCGGGGAGAACTCCCTGCTGCAACTGCATCCGAAACGGACCGATCGAAAGAATGGCACCACCCGTGTGCCGGCTGTTCTTGACAGGATGCCCGTTCACGCGAAGTGCCTTCCGGCGCGACAGGGCCACGGCCCAAAACTCATCACCGGTCCTCACGATGCTGCATTGGAATCTTGAAACGCGGGGGTGCGACAGTTTCAAATGGCATCTCTTACTGCGGCCAATGAGCGTCAACGTCTCTCTCAAATGGCGAACCGATTTTCTGGTGGCCCGGCTGTGCCCGTTCACAAAATAGAGCCAGGTGTCTTCCGCCAAACCGTTCTCGAATTTGGGCGGCGGCGCGTTAACTTCCGGAGCGGGAAAGGGAGCTCCATTCCCCTGATTTCGCTCGACCATCACCTCATACGGACCGATGCGCAGCGGGTCGCCGTAATGGATCAGCCGCGCGGCAGCCGGCGCGCTTCCCGTCGGCTTGCGGCTGGCGAGCTCGACGGCGACGACACCGGCATCGACCGCTTGCAAATAGAAGCGACGGGGCTTGGTATTTGCGGGCGTCGGCAGGGTGACGTCCGAGCTGGAGCCGGGCCCGAGAATCGCGTAAGGCTGCCGGAGTTGATAGACCTTTTCAACGCCGTGAACCTCGTCACAAACACGAACAGAGATCTGGCTTATCATTGTCGGTGCGGGCACAAGTGCCGGGAACGCACTCAGGAGTCCGCTCGTGCGCTCCCGCAGCGAGAATTGACGGCTGGATTGTTACGGGATGAATCGTACTGGATCATGAACAACAGTCGAGGTTGATCCAGTAGAGCATTCGCTTGTGGCGGAAGCAAGCTTGTCTTGAAGGCGATCAATGAAAACGGACGGTTCGCCGCCACTTCAACGTTTTCGGCCGGCCTTCGCGCGTCGATCTCTCAACGCAGCGTTCGGTCACACGCCCCACCGCCCACGCGGCGTCCCGGCGTGTCGATCAGCACTCTCTGCCGGGGACGTCACACCGGCCAACCGATGGCGTCCGCCCGACTTCTCAGGCGTCGCATGAGGGTCGTGTGGGGCAGAAGGCGCTATTCCGTCACCTCGTTGCTCAAGCTTCCGCTCGGAAACGCCGTCGTGGAGCAAGCTGCCAGCTTGCTCGGCGTGAGTCGCGGGCGACGGACAGTCGCAAAGCAAGCGGTCGGCTTGCTCCACGAAGCTCGCGAGTTCGGGATTGAGCAGACCACTATTCCAAGTAAGGAGCCGGTGGGGGGTCGGTCGACGTGTCTTCGGCGGCACCGGCGATGGTTCCAAGATTTCCAACTCCGGCGCGGGACCGTCCGGACCGGGTTCATACAGATCGGCGTCCCACTCATCGGGATACTGATCGGTCTCATAAGGCATTGACTCCGGACCCGGGAGCGGGCCCGTCGAATATTGAGGCCCTCGCGGAAATGACCGCCAGCACGTCGGGTAGTAGCCCCAGTAACAGTCTTGAAACGGATTACACTCCCGGTGCAGGAGTTTCTTCTTGTCCTGATTTTGCAAAAAGAAGTGCATCCGATAGAACCGAACATCCTCCCGAACGCGCCACTTCTCAGCTTCCAGTTGACTGCCGAGCCACCCTTCCAATCCGTGGGAGGGCGCATAGCTCGTGCATGGATCGCACGCCGCGCCTGGGCCGCACCCCGTCGTTGGGTCGCACCCCGTGCCGGGGGCGGAAACTCGGCCGAAGTGGAAGATGTCATAAAGGAGGCCGCGCCGAACCTCGGCTTGGACCTCACTCAATGAGCAGGCCCCTACGGCTGAGAAGGCCATCACAACGAGAGTCAACTTGATCGTAGAACGGGTCATCGCGGGAGTCCTTTCCCGGTTTGGGTCAGGCGGGTGTGGAGTACGGCCGGTCCGCCGATGCGCCGGATGGGCGTCCGAATCAACGGCCGGTTTGCGGGTAGTAACCACGGTAGTCCAGAAACGATGTTGCGTGTCCGGTGGCAGCGCGGCCCGTTGTCAGTTGACGCTGGAGGGCCGATTGCTGGCGGCTGACTCGGTTCAATGAACTGGACAAATCCTGTGTTGTCCGCAAGTAATCGAACTGCGGGCGGGTCCGTTGGTAGTAATTGAATCCCAGACCACCCCCTCCCGGTCCCCGCAACAGTTCGAGGTACGGACTTGTGGTCGGGCGTCGCACGGGCTGCCGAAAGCGAGACGACCGGCCCGACTGTGCGTGCGCCCGGGAGGGCGGAAGAGCGTCG
>CAJVYZ010000535.1 GCA_913009915.1 uncultured Gemmatimonadota bacterium
AGTCAGGGTATTTTTGAGTTGTGTTTTTTTTTTCAAGCAGAAGACGGCATACGAGATATATCAGTGTGACTGGAGTTCAGACGTGTGCTCTTCCGATCTACTCATCCTTGGGAAAACCGACCCTAGCAGAGGAGGTCCGAACCCTGGTGTACCTCGCAGCCTGGTCCAACGGATCCACCTCGGGCAGATCCCGGGGAACCTGACCACGTCTGCTCAATCGTTCTCAGACGGTGTTCGCGCGGCGGTCCCCTCGCTGTGACAACCGGTGGCGAGGGTTCGCTGACGGTCGGGACAATCCTGCGGCTCCGATGTCACAGTCGGGGGTCGGGGAGGCTCTAACTTAACTATCGGCGCCGTGCCGACGTGAACGAGAGGATTACGATGTCGACCGACAGCCCTACAACGACCGAACACTATGTGCAGATCATTCGCACCGAAGTGTCGGAGGCAAATGTGGAGAAGCTCCTCGCCATCAGAGGGGAAGCAATCGCCGAGGCCCGGAAGCTGTGTCCATCATTGATTGGCGCTGAACTGGTTCAACTCGACGGCGGTGTCTGGCTGGACGTGCTGACCTGGAACGAGCCGGATGGAGAGGCGGCCCTGATGGCCCACGCCGAACAGTTCTCCGCCGTGGCCGAAATGCACGGACTGTTCGGCGACATGCACGGATCCGAAGTGGGCCGCGTGAGGCACAAGGCATAACCATGGCCGAAACGCTCGAGGAACTCGCAGCAGCGGCAGCCGCCGGGGACGCCCAGGCGCTGACCGCGCTCATTCGCGAAATCCAGCATCCTATCTACGGGCTTGCGCTGCGGTTCCTCGGGCATCCGAACGATGCCGAGGACGCAACCCAGGAGATCCTGCTCCGGGTCACGACCCGGCTCGCCGGCTTTGAAGGTCGCTCGAAGTTCATGACATGGACCTACACCATTGCGACACGCATGCTGCTGCGCACCAGACAGCGAACAAACGAGGCATTGATCGTCGGTCCGGAGCGCTTCGGCGAGATCCTCGACGCAGGTATGTCGGATCAAGACCCGACTGCGGACCACGCCGAGTACGAGCAACTGGCCGAGGAGGTGAGGGTTAGCTGCACCTATGGCATGTTGTTGTGTTTGTCGCGGCCGCTGCGGGTCGCGTACATCCTCGGCGATGTGCTGGGTCTTCCCGATACTGCCGGCGCGGAAATCTGCGATGTTAAACCGCCGGCGTTCCGGCAGCGCCTTGCTCGCGCTCGCAGAATCATGCGACAAGTTATCGACGGCCGGTGCGGCCTCATCGATGCAGCAAACTCGTGTCGATGCCAAGGACAGGTCGCCTCCGGTCTCGCCGCGGGGCTTCTCGACCCCCGGCACCTACCGTACACAGACCATCCGCGGCTCACGGACAACGCAACATTCGTCCGTGCGGCGAACGAGCTCGATGACCTTGTCGCCGTCGGCTCGCTCTACCGATGCGATCGTTTCGCTGCGCCCGCAACGGTGTGGAAAGAGATCGAGCAAGCCTTCCCCGAGCTCGCCGGACCGGAGATCACCCCTCAGACGTAGGTGCTGTTCATTTTGGCGCCGTGAATCCGCCTAGGTTCTTGTCGCGGATGGACCGAACCGTGAGTCGGCGGGTCGGACAGCAGTCGAATGGCCAAAACAAGTGTGGGGAGGTCACCCAAGCTGCGCGACGATGCGTGCGGCCAGGTCTTTTGTGACCAGGAGTTCCTCTTCAAGGCTCATACTGTTAGAAAACAGATCAATGTCGATTTCTGTGCGCCCGACTCGCACAGTGATGTCACCTGTTGGCTGGGTCGACATGGCTTCATCACCCGGTCCCTCGATCCGTTCGTTCCCTCCCATGTCAATACCCACGGCAAACACACCCTTCGCTGTCTCGACGTCCGGATAGACGGTGATGTCGACCATCATGTTGCCGCCCGCACCCTCGTAGGAGCAGGTAAAGAACCCTTCGAGAGAATCGTCGAAGACCGGATCCTCAGTTGGTTCCCCGATCGCAACAGCGACCTCCTCAGGAGTGAGAAGGTCACAGGTGTTCACGGTGGCATCCCCCAGCGCCACAGTGGACGACCCACCCGACACGTCCACGGTTGGTGGCGTTGCGGAAGCACTCTGGGACATCGCCGGAGAACTTGTTGACGATGTGCCTGCGCTCCCCGCCGGAAGGCCAGGGGCAGTATCTGTACTGGTGCTGCAGGCTCCGAGAATGACCGCAAGCGCGACCAGGACCGGAATTAACCGTTTCGGTGTGGTGGGCATAGCTCTCCATGCTTCGGCGTACTCCCATTCTCCGCTGCAGTGTTCGGGCTGCCTTAAGGTGAGTCCTGCAGGTGCGCAAACGGAGTGGCCCGGAGACCGATTTCCCGCATTCGTGCTGCATACGATTGGAAGCACCGACGCGCCTCACCGTGATGACCTGAGCGGTCCAGCCCTCGCACCAGTCCCCGATGCGCATGTTCGTCGTACGGATCAATCTCCAGAATTTCGCGGTATCGCCGCATCGCTGCCTCGAAACCTTCGGCATCGAGGGCATCTTGTGCAAGTGCAAAGAGCACTTCCACGTAGGTGGCCCTCGCCTCCTCGCGTGGGCCGACGACCCAGGCCTCGTAGGCGTCTTCCTCCAGGAATCCAGATCGGAAGAGCACACGTCTGAACTCCAGTCACACTGATATATCTCGTATGCCGTCTTCTGCTTGAAAAAAAAAAAAAAAAAAAAAAGAAAACCACTAGAACACACAACAAACTTGCCACACAATCATAAAAGAGTCACCAATGTGCACATCACTCATTCA
>CAJVYZ010000536.1 GCA_913009915.1 uncultured Gemmatimonadota bacterium
GCTCGGCATGATCCACTACGCGCGCCGCGAGGGTCCGGCTGCGGTCCGCCAACTTCAGCTGGCCGTAGGTCTCCGGTCGAGCTATGCCGAGGCCCATAACTGGTTGAGCTGGGTGAACATCCTGGTCGGTCATCCGCAGGAGGCGCTGGCGAGCGCAAAGCGTGCGGTGGAACTCAACCCCCTCTCGCCCGAGGCGGTGAGCAACCTGTCGCTGAGCTACCTGGTCAACGGAGAGGAACAGCTCGCGCTCCAGGAGGCACGGCACACACAGGAGATTCTGCCCGACTACGCCACCGGTCACTTCTACGAGGCCGTGTCGCTGTACCACCTGGGACAGCCGGTGGACGCGCAGTCGATGGTGCAGGACCTCGAGGTCCCATGGACGGAGTCGGGGCCGGTCGCCGTGCTGGCGCTTGCCCGGGTAGCTACGGGAGACAGCGCCAGTGCCCGCGAGTTGCTGGGCCGGCTCGGTCAGGTCGGCCAGCCGTTTTCAGTGGGCCTGGTCCATGGGGCACTGGGCGAAGAACAGGCCGCCTTGCTGGCCTTCCAGGAGGTGGTCCGTTGGAGCCCTTGGCCCACCATCGCCATACGCTACCTCTTCCCCGGTAGCCTCGGTCCTCTTCGCCGGGATCCCCGCTACCGACAGCTGCTTGACGAGGTGGACCGAAGCTGGGGATTAGGGGCTAGCGGATGATTCGACGGTGAACTCCTGAAACAGACCTCTGCCGGCACTCGTTTCGGTAACCCAGCCGTAACGGCCCGGCTCGAGCTCAACTGTAAGGTACGCCGTGTACCCTACCGGCATCTCCTCGGCACCGCCCAGAAACTCGGCAGGGGCTGGGGCTTCGAGACCGTCGATTTCCATCCAGTCCATCCATCTAGCCACATCGACAATATCTCGGTCCCCCGTGAGGCGGGCCAGGTGGACGTCGTTTCCGAGACCAACCGGAGGGTGTTCCAGGAAACGAACCGCCACGGTGTGCTCGCCGGCGTTTGGTTCGCCCTCGATGGTGATCGCGTCGTTCGACAGCGTGATGGCGATGTCAGCGACAGGTTCGGGGGCGTCGGAACTGTCTTCTGCTACCGTGAGCGACCGCTCCATACCGAGCACTGAATGGAACACGCCGTCGGTGGTCTTCATGTAGCATTCCATCACGTACGTTCCGGGCTCCAGATAGACGGACGTCTGGGCAACCCTACCCGGCGCAACCAGGCCTACCCCGCCCATTGCGACGACCGAACCGTACCACTCAGGCAGGAGTTGGCCCAACAGCTGCCCCGCCTCCGCCCTGTCCATCGCCCCGGTGCGCAGCGAATCCCAGGCGGTCCCGTACGCCACGCCAACGTCCGTTCCGTAATCCACGATCGTCTTGCCCTCGGGGAGACGGCTCAACAGAAAGAAGTGGTGTTCCTCGCCTTCGTTATTCATCAGAAAGGTCGTCCACCCAGAGGGGATCTCAGCGGCCATGTCGAAGGAGTAATCCCTTGCCGTCACCTCGACCACGTGCGTCTCGGAGGCAGCTCGACCCTCGTCGGGCGCACGGTCCGCCTGCCGGCAGCCCGCCAGGCTAGCGACAGCCAATGTGGTACCCACCACAGCATGGCAGCTTCGAACTCGCATGGATTTACCTCTTCTTTCTGTTGAAGGGTGCGATCAGGCTACTACCGTCCTGCCGTGGCCTGGCCCTGAAGTTCGGCGTCGATCCAGGCGCCGATCTTTGCCTCGAGCATGGAAAGTGTGACCGTGCCGTCCTCGATGACGCGATCGTGAAACTGACGAAGGTCGAACTGGTCGCCGAGGGCGCTCTCCGCCTGTTGCCTCAGCCGCTGAATTACCAGGCTCCCGGTGAGGTACGAGGTGGCCTGTCCCGGTACTGCGATATACCGGCTGATTTCGGACTCGACGCCGGCTTTCGACGCAGCCGTGTTGGCCAACATGTAGTCCACGGCTTCCTGCCGCGTCCAGCCAAGCGCGTGCATGCCCGGATCCACCACCAATCGCGCCGCCCGGAAGGCCTCGTTCGACAGCATGCCGAGCCGGTCCACGTCGGCCGTGTAGAGGCCGGCTTCGTCCGCCAGTCGTTCACTGTACAGGGCCCAGCCCTCGCCAAGCCCCGAGGTGAAGAAGTACTTGAGCACGGGATGCACCCCTGATCCCTCGAGCGCCACGTACACCTGCATGTGATGGCCCGGGTAGGTCTCGTGGAAGGTCGTGGCCTCGAAGCCACCACCCCGGTTGAGATCACGGGGGTCGTAGGTGCCGAATTCGTAGGTACCGGGGGTGCTCCCGTCAGGAGCCCCGGCCGAGTAAAATCCGCCGCCAGTTCGGCGCATGAAGTCAGGATAGGGCTTCAGGGCCACCTCCGCCTCGGGCACGAAGCCGAACCAATCCGGCATCGCCTCCCTGGCCCGGTCCACCGCAGCCTGTGCGAACTCGACGATTTCTTCCGGCGTCTCGAAGCTGTAGCCAGGATCGGCTCTCACCGTCCGCAGCAGCGTTGGCACATCTTCAGTACCGAAGCTGCGGCGGCCGATCTCGCGCATCTCGTCGTGGATGCGTTCCATCTCCCGTAGCCCTGCCTGGTGAATCTCCTCGGGCGTGAGCGAGAGGGTCACGTGGTACAGCACCGAGGCCAGGTAGCAGTCGCGCCCTCCCGGATCCGTAGTAACACCGATCGATTGGCGTGCCGCGAGATCGGAAGAGCGTCGTGTAGGGAAAGAGTGTAGATCTCGGTGGTCGCCGTATCATTAAAAAAAAAAAAAGAGCACACATCGACGAATGATGACGATACGT
>CAJVYZ010000537.1 GCA_913009915.1 uncultured Gemmatimonadota bacterium
AAACGTTACGACATGCCTGTACAAGGACTACGGAGATCTAGGTAGAGAGCTGACAGTACGTACTGCGCTATATGTACTCAAGAAGTGTTTTTGTTTTTTGTTTAGTTTTTTTTTTAATGATACGGCGACCACCGAGATCTACACTCTTTCCCTACACGACGCTCTTCCGATCTCATAATCGTCCTGGCGGTTACCGGTTTTCTCATCGCCAGGCCGCTGCCCTCCCTGTCCGGAGAGGCGAGCGACCACTTCCTCATGGGCTACATCCGCTTCGCCCATTTCGCCGCCGCCTATATCTTCGCCATCGGCTTTTTGGGACGCATCTACCTGGCGTTAGCCGGCAACCACCACACCCGGCAGATATTCTACATTCCGTTATGGAAACGGTCCTGGTGGAAGGATGTGCTCAATGTGCTGCGTTGGTATCTCTTTATGGTCGATGAACCGAAGAAGTTCCTCGGCCACAATCCACTCGCCCGCCTCGTCATGTTCTTCATGTTCACGCTGACCACCTTGTTCATGATCTTCACCGGCGGCGCCCTTTATGCCGAAGGAGAGGGCATCGACAGTTGGCAGTACGCCCTCTTCGGCTGGGTCCACGGGATATTCGGCGACCCGCAGAACCTGCGTACCTGGCATCACCTGGGTATGTGGGTGCTCATCGTTTACGTCATTATCCACGTCTACACGGCAATCCGCGAGGAGATCATGTCGCGCCAGAGCATCATCAGTTCGATGATCAGCGGCGAGCGCACGTTCAGGGACGACCGGCCTTGAGCCGTATCCTGGCCCTCGGAATCGGCAACCTTCTCTGGGCCGACGAAGGCTTCGGTGTGCGCGTCGTGGAGGAACTGCATCGCCGCTACGAGTTTCCCGACAACGTACGCCTGATGGACGGCGGCACACAGGGGCTGTACCTGGTTCCGCACGTTCGCGAGGCGGACAAGCTGATTGTTTTCGATGCCGTGGACTACGGCCTTGAGGCGGGGACGATTAAACTCGTGCGCGATGAGGAAGTCCCCAAGTTCACCGGCGTCAGGAAGATGAGCCTGCACCAGACCGGCTTCCAGGACGTTCTCAGCGCCGCTTACCTGCTCGGCGGCGGCCCTAGTGAGCTGCTTCTCATAGGCGTCCAGGCGGCCAACCTGGAGCAATGGGGCGACCCGCTCAGCGACTGCGTGCGGGCCCGTATCGAACCGGCCGTGGATATCGCCGTCGAGCAACTCCGGCGCTGGGGCGCCGGGGCGCGACCCCGGAGGGTCCCCCCGGCCGCAGATGAAGGACTTTTGGTCGGCGGGATCGATTTCGCCCACTACGAGGGACGACCGGCGGAAGTGGCGCCCTGACCCATGTGCCTCGGCATTCCCATGCGCGTCATCGAGGCCGGCGGCGGCCGTGCTCTCTGCGAAGGAAGGGGCGAACGGCGGGAGATCGACACGCTCCTGATTGGCGATCCGCCCGTGGGCGCCGTGGTCCTCGTCCACCTGGACATGGCGACCGGAATTCTCGATGAAACCGATGCCGAACTGATCAACCTGACCCTCGACGCGGTGGAAGCGGCGTTGCGTGGCGAGCCGGTGGAAAGCTTCTTCCCCGACCTTGAGAACGGCGGCCTTCGCCCGTAACGGGGTTGAAAGTATCTTTCCATTGCTGTATAGTATTATTCCATTAGGTTTCGGGAAGGGTCGAGGGCACGGCGAAGGAAACACCTGAGAACAACGGACTACGGCCGGGCCAAGGGGGGCCTCGACGATGGCACGCAGTTTGCGTGGTTAACTCGGGAGACGATTCACGGGGGGGGAGGAGATAATCCACGTGTCCATGCCGCCGATCACGCGGTTGACCGCCAAACACGGATGTCCCGTCGTCGGCGAAGCCGGGGTGGGACCCTTCCTCGCCGGGGGAGGGGATCGGGTGTTGTTCTTCACCGGCGACCCGGGGCGGCGTCCCGAATCGGCGGACCTCGCCGTCATCCTGCCCTACCTGATGGAGGCCTTTGGCGGCCGCTTCACTACCGCCGTCATCGACCGGAAGGACGAGACGGTCCTGAAGGCCCGTTTCGGGGTCGTCGTGGTCCCGACCTTGGTTTTCCTGCGCGACGGCGGGTTCGTCGGCGTCATCCCCCGCCTTCGGGACTGGGGAGACTATCTCGGCCGCATCGCCGACATCCTCAAAACCCCGCCCGGCCCCTTGCCGGGAAATGATTCGACCGGGATCCCGCAATGAAAGAAGGGCGCCACAAGGCCGACAATGACGCGATCCGAGTGCTGTCGCGGATCGCCCCCGCCCTCGCCGCCTATGAGGTGGGCGGTCCGACCCCGAAACTGGAGATCGACGGTCTCGATCGCGGGAACAGGGAACTGATCGATCAGGTCCTCGGCGAAGGGGAGGTCGGCATCACCATCTCCGGCCCGGTGGAGGCGCGGATCAATGAGTCGGTCCTTACCGGGATCTGGCGGATCAAGACCCTCGACGAGGCGGGGCGGGAGGCCACTGATCACATCGAAATCGCCGACATTCCCGACGTTGTGCGGCGGGCGGCGATAGAGGGAACCTCGGAAGACCTGCCCATCGGGACGCCGCCCGAGGAGGCGATGAACGTCATGCCGGTACTGGCGGAGATTCGCGAACGGATGGAGCGCCATCGGCCCGGCTATCCGGCCTATGTCCTCAACCTCTCGCACCTGCCGATGACGCCCGCGGACATGGCGTTCCTTCAGGAGGCACATCTCCCTCTTGATGTTAAATAATTACGCAAATGTTTTATTTGTCGAATATTGTTTGCTGCGTCATC
>CAJVYZ010000538.1 GCA_913009915.1 uncultured Gemmatimonadota bacterium
ATGATTGCTGGCGTACGGCTTGATAATTAGCGGGACTGATTAGTTCTATGATTTTGTATTTTTTTTTTAATGATACGGCGACCACCGAGATCTACACTCTTTCCCTACACGACGCTCTTCCGATCTGCAGTTGTACCGCCACGGTGTCGGCCACCGGCACTATCGGCAAGACCACATCGGGTGGAAGGTCGCTGCGTTCACTGGTCAACTCGACGATGAGCCGGTAGCTGCCGGGCTCCACCCCATCGAGCGGGAGTACTCTCCGCGGGCTCATTTGGTGGTAAACGGCGATGGGGAGTTCGTCCGTCACCCGGGTAGCGCCGGTAGAGTCTTCCAGACTCCACCGGAGGGTGCCGATGAAGGCGGCGTTACCTTGGCGAGCCAGGTCCATCCGGAGGGCCAGGGTGTCGGCCTCCTGGTGGGCCCTCAGGTTACTGCTGGCAATACCGGTGTGTACCAGGCCGTTGCGATAGGTCAAGGCAATGATGGTGCGCACTTGGAGCGTAAGACCGACGGTGATCCCTTCGGCGCTGTCGGCGCCCGAGACCGGCATGATGCCGCCCCGAGTTGCCACCACCAGCCGGGTCCAATACTCGCCGTCTTCCAAGCCGGCCGGTGGCCGCGCCAGGAGGCGGACCGTCTGCCGGGCGCGGGGTTCCAGAGACATCCGGCGGGGGAAGGCGGCGATCCAGTCGGCCGCCGAGTGGGCGGTACTGTCCGGGTCGGCCTCGATCAACAGGGTGATTCTGCCGGCGGAGTCGGTCACCGGGTAGCCGAACAGTGTGGAGATCTCGATCTCCACCGGACCGTTCCCCGGGTTGTACAGTTCCAGAGTGCCGCTCCGAGTCCGGGCGTCGATATGAATGGCGTGCGGGGCAATGACCACCCCCTGGGCCGCGGCCATCACGGGAACCAGCGCCAAGACGAGAACTAGTAACGAGCGTTGCATGGTCAGTTCCCCGTGAGGGCTACGGTGAGCACCACCACCGCCGAGTAGTCACCGGCGGTCTGACTGAAGGAGGGTGTTGCCGTAGCGCCCAGGTATACCCAGGCCAGGAAGAAGAATGGCAGCTGGGCGACGAACGGCGCGGTGGGATCGAATGCCAGTGAAGGTCCCCCAAACAGCGGGTCGTAAAGTCCGTCGTTGGCCGCATAGGACAAAGGCATCGTGGCCGCGCCGGGCCCCACCATGACGGCCGGCAGGGTGAATGTCATGACGATTTCCATGTTCCTGGGGCCTATGATGCGAAACCGTCCCGCGCGCGCCCCGTCGGTTGGGAGGACGCGTTCCGGAATGCCTGGAAACAGGGTGCCGAATGCGAGATCTTGCTGGCCAGTCACCTGGATCTGTGAGTGAAGTGCCCGGGAGAACAGGCCGGAGAGCAGAAACGTGAATAGCAGAGCGCGCATCTCTTCTCATCCCTCCGGCCGCTGGGCGGGGCGCGTCGGGTCGCGACGGCCCACCCTGTCGGTCAAAGAACCGGATCAGTTACCGGTGTAGGTCACCTGGAGGTCGATCGGAGCGGTGTAGTTGCCGGGCGCCTGGGCGCCACCGGGGACCACCGTCGCACCAACGAAGATACGGTAGAAGTCGGTACCGGCTACACCGAGGTTGTCGAGGATCGAGGCCCCGTCCGTCGGCACGAACGCCGTGCCGGCGCCGCGCGTGGCATTGACGCCCCTGAGGCCGGACCAAGTGTTGATCGGCATCAGGATTCCGCCGTTGGAGAGGTCGGTCGGGAGGGTAAGGACCATGTCGACCTGGGCGCTGGTGGAGCCTGAGAACTCGAACTGGCCGGACGCCGCGTCGGAGGCAGCAACTACCTTGTTGGTGCCCTGGAGGACGTCGCCGAAGCGAAGGTCTTCAGTCGTTCCCACGACGATCGGCGCCAGCACGCGGGCCGTCGCGTTGATTGAGGCGGTCTGCGCCTCGGCGCTGGTGACGACGCCGGCCGCCAGGGCCAAGGCCATCAGAGTGTTGAGGGTCTTCATGATGTGCTACCTCGTGGTTGGTGAACTGTGTTGTACGCGATTCGAATCGGTGTATCGACCGGGAACGAGGCAAGCCATGTGCCAATTATGTCACCACTGTTGAACTGTCAAAAATTTATACACTCATTGCCACTGAAACCGTGTGACCAGCCCGCGTTGTCTGGTGAACGGCATGGTAGCAGGATCGTCAAAAACATGGACGGGAGAGCGCCTCGGGACTGGCCGGGTCCCTGCCTGTAACCGGCTATCGGACAACGAGTTGGCGCTCTTGACGGCGGCCGTTCCGCGGGCACCTTAGGCAGGGTAGGCCTTAGCCCAGAGGAGCCCGCCGGTGCCCCGCTCGCTCGGCAACAACATCGCAGCAACCTTCTTCGGCCTGAGCCTGGTGGTGCTGACCGCGGGGTCTGCTGTGGGGCAAACCTCTGGCAGGTTGCAAGTGAGGGCCAGGGTGCTCCCGGTCAGGCCCCAGCAGGAGGCACTCACCCAGGCCTGGGTGGCGCTGGACGGACTCGCGGAGGGGAAACAGGTGGTCGAGGCCCGACCACGCCCCGGTGACGGCCTCATTCTGCTCACCGTCGTCAGGCTCCACGCCATCCCTGGCCGGCCCCCCCCAGAAGCATTCGCGCTAGCCTCGATCGTCTACATCGCCAACTGAACCGTCGGCGGCCCCTGAAGGACCTCGGGGACGATTCCCCTGTAGGGGCGACGCATGCGTCGCCCCTACGACGGGATCCGCGGGATCCGCACATTTCCTACGCACGACGCACGACGCACGACGCACGAGGCACTACGCA
>CAJVYZ010000539.1 GCA_913009915.1 uncultured Gemmatimonadota bacterium
TCTTCCAACGGGTTGCGGTATTCCCCCGCGCGTTGCGAGAGGGGTTCCGCCACCAGAGGCTGGAGCCGATCGTGCGTCTCCCGCAGGGCGGCGAGATTTCCGACGTGATACACGAACCGCCAGGCTTTCTTGGTATCGGGATCCTCCCGCGGCCGGCGTTGAGCGTAGGCGCGAATGGCGCTGAGGAAATCGAGGTCGCCGTCCTGGAATCGGGCACGGACGTCTTCCACCAAGTGCCGTGGCAGCAACCGTTCGGCGAAACCCTCCACGACCATCGGATCGTCGGGGCGGGCGATGATTCTGAGCGACGCCACCACATAGGCGATCACGGCATCGTCTTTCATGGCCCGGCCACGGGGCAGCCGGCAGGGGATGCCCGCCTGGAGAAAGCGCTTTTCCAGTTCCTGTCCGGTTTGGTGGAACCGGTAGAGGACGGCCCGCTCGCCCCACTGCTCCGGGCCGTTGCGGCGGTCGGCCTGGATGTCCTGCAGCAACCACTCCGCTTCGGCCTCGTCATCGGGGAATCGGTACACCTCGACGTCGTAGGCAGACTCGCGATGCGCTACCAACTCCTTGTCGAACAGGGACGGGTTGCGGGCGATCAGGCGACGGGCCGCCGCAAAGATCTGTGACGAACAACGCCGGTTCTCATCGAGCACCACGGGCGTTTCGATGCCAAACTCGTCACGGAACCGGGCCAAGACCTTGGGCTCGGCACCGCGCCACGAGAAGATGGACTGCTCGTCGTCGCCCACGGCGAAGATGCTTCGATGATCCTCCGCCAAACGGGTAACGATGGCGAACTGAGTCGGGTCGAGGTCCTGGAACTCGTCGACCAACACATGGTCGAACGCACCGGCGATCTCCCGGGTGGCCTCCGGGTGATCGCGGAACAACATCCCCGTCCGGGCGATGATGTCGTCGAAGTCGATCATGTTCTTGGTGGCGAGCATTTCGCGATACCGACCGAACATGGTCTCGTCTTCGGGCGTGAGCGCGTATTCCTGCAGCCGGCGCCGGCCGAACAGGAGAAGCAACTGGCCACGCCGGCGTTGCGGTACGTGCAGCCGCCGGAGGATCAACTGCTGGTATGCTTCGTCGGCCACGCCGAACCCGGACGCCAGCCCCACGCTCTCTCCATGGTCGCGCAGGAACGTGAGGCACAGGGAATGGAGCGTACCGCCGCACACGTCCTGAGCCGTGTCGCCGATGCTGTCCTTCAGCCGGAGGGTGATCTCTTCGGCGGCCTTGTTGGTGAACGTCACCGCGCAGATCCGCCGTGGATCGGCCCCATGCTCAATGAGGTGGCGGATCCGGCGAATGAGACAGAAGGTCTTGCCGGCCCCGGGGCCGGCGATCACCAGCACCGGCTCGTGGCCGGCTTCGATGGCGCTGCGCTGGGCGGCGGAGGGAGCGTGGGTCATGGGCGTACCTGGAAGGTAGCATGTGGCTGGTGGCGGGTGGCTTGTGGCGGGTAGCGGGCAATCACCAGCCACCAGCCACCAGCCACTTGCCATGTGCTACATTACCGGCATGTTCGGCAATCGCTGGTACCCCACCCTGGCCATCGGCGCACTGATCATCCTGTCACCCGCCTGCGCAACCCAGCCGGCCGCAGGGAATCCGACTGGTGTCTGGGGTGGCGACCACATCGCTCTCACAGTCACCGTGGACGGCGCCACCCTCCAGTACGATTGTGCGGCAGGGACGATGGACGGTGCCGTTACCGTGGACGCCGAGGGCTGGTTCCACGCGCTCGGGACCCATGACATCGGACACGGTGGCCCGGCCCGGCAGGATGAAATACCCGATCGGCATCCGGCGAGTTATCAGGGCCACATCGCCGGCGACACCATGACCCTGACTGTAACGCTCACCGACAGGGATACGGAGGTGGGGACTTTCGAGTTGACACGCGGGGCAGCGCCCCGGATCGTGAGATGTCTCTAGCGTTCGGTCGCTTCTCGAGCCCGGAAGCCGAACGCGCCGGGTCCCACGACCCACAGCAGAAACGTCGCGACCAGGATCAACAGGTCGCGCTCGAGCGCCGCGGTGACGCCACCGGGAATCTGCACCGTGGCAATGGCGCCGGCGATGACCGCCATGAGGATGCCGGCCGCGACCCGGTGGCCCACTCCCAGCAGCAACATGGTCGCGGCCATCACCTCCACGATCCCAGTTACCGGGCCGAGAAAGCCGGGCAGCCCGAACCCGACAAATTTGTCCATGGCGGCAGGCCAGTCGACGGCCTTGGGCACGCCGTGCCACAGAAAAATGAGCGCCACGATGCCGCGGCTCAGCAACAGGGCCAGGTTGATGGATGGAGATCGCGGCATGCTACCGTCCTTTGCAAGTGAATAACGGTCACAACACAACACGACCGGGCACCGCGAGGTTCCCCACATGAGCCGGTTGTCTCGGCTGGATCATCTCGTCTACGGAACACCCGATCTCGAGGAGACCGTGGACCGGCTCGAACGCCAGACCGGTGTCCGGGCGGCGTTCGGGGGCCAACACTTGGGGCACGGCACCAGGAACGCGCTCATCGCGCTGGGTCCCGCCAGCTACCTGGAGATCCTGGGCCCTGACCCGGAGCAACCCGAACCTGACGAGCCGCGCTGGTTGAGCATCGACGATCTCGAAGCTCCACGATTGATCACTTGGGCGGCCACGGCATCCCCGCTTGCCCCCTTGGTGGAGCAGGCAGCAGCCCGAGGCATCGCCCTCGGCAGGGTCCAGCCAGATCGGAAGAGCGCCGGGTAGGGAAAGAGTGTCGATCTCGG
>CAJVYZ010000540.1 GCA_913009915.1 uncultured Gemmatimonadota bacterium
CGGCCCGGTCGATGGCATCTTCGACGAAGCCGATGCGGTCCACCAGCCCGTGCTTCTCGGCCTGGGGGGCAGTGAAGATCTGCCCGGTGGTCACTGCAGCGAGTGCTTCGGCATCAGCCTTCAGCGCCGGTCGGCCGGCTTGGACGATCGATTTGAAGCGGGCGAACGTTTCGTCGACCAGCGTCTTGAGAATCGCCCGCTCCTCAGCCCGCTCGGTCTCGGTAAGCTTCCTGGTCGGGCTCCCCATCTGTTTGAACCGGCCGCTGGCGATCGAATCGTCCTGGATGTTCCAGCGGGCGAGCAGTTCCGAGACGTCAAAGTGCGGGATGATCACCCCGATCGATCCGGTCCAGCTGGTCGGTTCGGCGAAGATGGATTCCTTTCGGTCGCCGACGGCCATGGCGACGTAGTAGCCGCCACTGGCACAGAGGCTGCCCATGCTGACGACCAGCGGGATCTGGCGCTGCTCGACCATCTCTTTCAGGTGGTGGTACAGGTAGTCACTGGCGGTGACGGTACCGCCCGGCGAATCGATTCGCAGCACCACGGCCTTGACGGACTCGTCTTCGAGAACCTGGTCGATCTGCCGCTTGACGAAGCCGTCACCTTCGATAATCACCCCTTCAACTCGGATCAGGGCGATCTTGTCGGCCGCATGACGGGCCCGCGAGTGGTACCTTTCGCGGATTTTTTCGCTCGGCGCGAAGTACTCCTGATAAGCCACCTGCTGGCCGATGTTGGCGATGATCGACACCAGCAGGGCCAGCACCAGAAACTTGCCGAACCGGCCGAACAGCCCGCCCGGCTGCTGCAGCACGATTTGTGGCGGTGGTGGTGGTGGCGGCGGACCGGCCGGTTCCAGCACGCGCTGGGGCGTCACGTACGCAGGATCGCCCCCATCATTCGGATTCGTGTCCATCGCGGGCTCCTCGGTTCTCAGTAACCCTATAGCCTACCATGACTGCATTTTGGGCCAAGGGGCCCGGCCCGCGAAACCGCGCCGCCTGCATGGTGAAATGTAGGCCGATTTCTCCGAAATCGGCAGGTGCGGCTTTCGGAAAAATCCACCTACATTGTATTGTAGGTCATGGCTCGGGCAACGGCTCTTGATCGGGCCGCCGAATCGTAGCTTGCCAGAGAGGGGCTTCGGCCGGTAAGCTATGCTGCGGTTGGCGCCTGCATCACAAGGAGGGTTCGAGTGTTCGTTGCGGCATCGAGTCAATGCTTTCCCGATTTGTCCTTTACGGAAATCCTGGACGTTCTGACTGATCTGGAGTACACGGCGTTCGAGCTGGCGCTGCATGAGAAGGACGGGCCGCTACGGCCGTCGGAGGTCCATGCCGACGTGGATCGGGCCATCGAACGGTGCCGATCGACCCGGCGGATCACCCTTTGCGCGCTTAGTGTCGACATCGAGGCGGAGGGGGACGACTACTATCACCAGTTTGCCTCGTGTTGCAAGCTGGCCAAAGCGACCAAGGTCGTAACCGTCACGGTCCCTGCTTCCGAACTGGGGACGCCGTTCAATGCGGAGATTGAACGGCTCCGAGACCTCGTCGCCATTGCTTCGCTCGAAGGGGTCCGCGTCGGGGTCAAGACCGAGGCGGGCCGCGTGACCCAGGATCCGGACACGGTGGTCGTCATGTGCGACAACGTCAAGGGGCTCGGCATCACGCTCGACCCCAGCCATTTCATCTTCGGCCCCCACCAGGGAGCCACGTTTGACCAGATCATCAAGTATGTGTGTCACGTGCATCTCCGGGACACGACCAAGGAGCGACTCCAGGTCCGGGTCGGCCAGGGGGACGTGGAATACGGCCGGCTTTTCACCCAGCTGACCAAGGCCAAATACGACCGCGCATTGTGCGTGCACATGACCCCGATGCCAGGGGTCGATCACCATGCCGAAATGCGGAAAATACGGCTTCTTTTGGAGAGCTTGCTCTAGGCCCCACTAGGCCGGGGCGAGCGTCAGTTGCCGCAGTGCGTCCAGATGGGCGACGATGTCGTCGGGCGTGGTTTCCTGCCAGCCGGCCAGCCGGTGCTGCAGGATCGCCACCTTGAGGTCGTCGACTTTTTCGGCCAGATCGTCCGGCAGGTCCGGCAGGTCCTCGAATGGCCGTTCTCGGGCCGTGGCATGGGGCGGCTGATCGCTCTGTTCCCGGCCCGGCGGAGCGGCCGCTGTTACCGCCGCCGGGGCGCCGGCGGCGGCTACACCAGCTTCTGCAACGTGAGCTCGACTGTGACTTTTCACGATCATGGACCCACCCTTTTTCGTAATCATGGACCCACCCCCCGAGACCAGTTTCATTTTCTAACACATGGCCGCCGCGTTGGAACCGCAGCAAGCCGAGGATGACGTCTCCTTAGCCCGCGGGGGCCGATTTCGGGGGTAGTGCAGCCCCGGTCCCATCCAAGATCGTCGCTCCTGAGCCGTTTGCGGGCGTCGTTTTCAGGCGAGGCTGGCCCGGCGCGAGCCTTTTGCGATAACTGTCCCCCTCGATGACGACCTGGTGAGCGTTGTGCGCGAGCCGGTCCAGAGCGCTTTGTGCCAGGATCGGATCGTCGAACAGCGGAATCCACTCGGTGACGTCGCGATTGGAAGTAAAGATCGTTGAGGACCGGCGGTGCCTCTCGATGATGATCTCATAGATGTCGCTCGATAGATCGGAAGAGCGTCGTGTAGGGAAAGAGTGTAGATCTCGGTGGTCGCCGTATCCTTAAAAAAAAAAAACACACTAGTCCGAGCATTGACCCATGACGGAGTATGTACACATCTCT
>CAJVYZ010000541.1 GCA_913009915.1 uncultured Gemmatimonadota bacterium
TGATGTGAGCGGCCCACAGAGTCAGGAAAAACGCCAGGATGCCACCCAGCGACAATCCGATTTCCCCGAAATGCCATTTCCCCGTAAGGATTCCCTGCAACCAAGTGGTGACGGGTACGAACACGCCGAAGACATCCAGTAACTGACCGAGCCAAGCTACCACGGCCAGGACCCTGACGATCCTGACCCCTCGGCGTTGGAGTACCCGGGTGTGCCGCCGCACGGCGTTGCTCTTCAGCGCAAATGGTGTGCGGAGCAGTGCTACCCACATGGCCTCCAGGATCAAGGCCATGGCGATCAACAACAGGACATAGTAGACGGCTAGGTACGATCCGCGAAGAAGAAAATGTGCCAACGCGGTAAAGCCGAAAATGTTGCCCGCAAGTGAGATTGTCAGCAATCCACCAACGACGTATCCCAATTTGCGAAACGTCATGCGCCAAGACGACGGCTCGGGAGGCGACTTGGTTCCCACTCGCATGGCCAACCATAGCGTCCACAGACCGAGCAGGTTGCTGATCATAAGCGACACGCGCCAGATGACACTGTAGGGTTCCAGCAGCTGCACGAATACCGCAAACAGGAAGACGCCAAAGAATCCGTAGAGTGCCGGCCTGAGCAGTTTGGGGATCATCCGGGGCAACAGCCGGGACAACGGCAGCACCGCCGCCAGAATGAGGAGGTCGACGAACCGCGGCGGGACATCGGAAATCGTGACCCGTACGGCCAGCAACGAGAGCAACAGTACGGCCGCCAGCGGCCGCCCCAACACCAACCGGGCAACCACCATCCCTTCGTCCTCGGTCGACCACCCGCGGCTCCTGATCGATTGAACCACGAACCAGCCGAACAGGAGGGTCGTCAACAGCAGGTGGATGATGAGAGGATCGTCGTCTTCCGCCACCGCCTCGACGGCGCCTTGCCACAGTTCCTGGAGCAGGTTCTGGCCCTGTACCAAGAGCGGCGTGTCCTCCGGCGGATGCAGCAGCAGCGACCAGATCGGACGGCTGTCGCGGGCCACGATACGTACTCGGGCCGCGCCCAAGGCCGTATTGATCGTATCGAGCTGTTCCGTCGACCGGACGGACAAACGTGACACCCGGTCTTCCTGCGTGAGGATGGTGTTCAGCAGGCCCCGTGTAGTACTGTCGGCGGCGGCGACATGCTGCAGCATCTCCCCAATCCGCCCTTGCAGCGCCTCGGGTAATGCCAACTCGGCGACCGAATCCCTGGTCACCTCCCACCGGTCACGGATGGCGGCGATCGTGTCGAGATCGGTTTGCAGATCCTCGGCTCTTCCCCGGAGCCGGGCCGTCAGTGCATCCCATCTGCCATTCACTCGGGTCCACTGGGTGCGCAGGGTCTCGAGCCGACCCATCGACTGTGCATCCCCGATTTGCCGGTCCGTCTCCAGCAGCAGCGTGTCCACCAGGAGGGCATCGGCCGATATTTCATCATCGAACTGCTGGATGGCCGACAGTTGATCGTCTCTCGCCTCGAACGCCGTCAGCAGGGTGATGTCTGACTGCGCCTGGCGAGAGATGTCACTGGAACCGATGACCGTGGGGCCGACCGGTTGCGAATCGACAACTTCCGGCGGAGTCTCAGCCTGCTCCTGGGCCGAAACGGACCGGCCGAGGACGAACACCATCGCGGCACAGCCGGCAGCGAAGTACCGGAAGGATTTTCGAGGACGTGTTTTGAAGGGCATGCCCTAAGATAGATCTACCCTAGTGGCCGCGCGAGGCAACCGGCCGGCGCCACGGTGATGGGCAATACCGTAGGCCCGGGCGGCTCAGCGACCTCCAGCACCGGGGTCGCGAGCATCTGACTCGTTCCAATACGTTAATCACATATGATACAACAACTTACGAGGGAACAATTGGGCGCCCAATGGTGTTGGTTCCAAGGTCGTTCGGTTTATCACCCCGAATCTCACAGACCCCGAGGTCAGCCATGCTTTCACCGATCTCCCGTCGCCGACTAGTCGTCATTCCTGCCATGGCATTGCTGGTCGCGGCCTGTGGCGATGATTCCGCCACTGCGCCTCCGCCGCCGCCCCCATCGCCCAACGCTCCTACGGCATCCATCTCGGCCTCGCCCACGGTCGTCCCCCGGTCGGACGGCAACGCCACCGTGGTAACGCTGGACGGTTCCGGCTCGACCGACCCCAACGGCGACCAGCTGACCCACCAGTGGACCGTCGCGAGCGGAACCTTCGTCAACGGCACCACCCTGACCGACTCGATTGCCCAGGTGACGTTCCCGGGCACCGCACCCTATCTCGTAAGGCTTCGGGTGACCGATCCCGACGGGAACACAGGTACTGCCACGACGACGATTGCGTTGGGTCCATGAGAGCTTGGCTCGGGCCAAGCTGGCGGTCGGGCGGTCAGGCGGTCAGGCGGGAGAACCTGCCCTGTCGCCCCTGGTATGCCGGCGGAATGGTTGCCGTCCTGGCACTGCCGAGCAACTGACGTGTGCCGATCCTAAGGCACTGCTCTCCATACAGCCGTGTGGAAGTGTTCAGGCCGTGGTGCGAGTTCCCCTTGCTTGGCCAAGAGCTCCCTCCAGGTGACCGGCTCGTGACCGTGGGGAATCTGCTCCATGGTGATGCACCCCTGCACCGGGCACACCTCGGCGCACAAGTTGCACCCCACGCACGCCTCGTCGATGATCTCGACTGCGGCCCCGCCCTCCGCCCGGGGGTCGCCGCGGATCGCCGCATGAGCGCCGTCCTCGCCCCC
>CAJVYZ010000542.1 GCA_913009915.1 uncultured Gemmatimonadota bacterium
CCAGACCTTGCGTTGAAAAATCATGCCACCTTTCATCCCTGCTCGACTCGTTTCTTCGTCTCATTCCTGATCAGCTTTCCTCCCCTCATTGGGGTCAAATAAGGGGTCAAGTCGATTGCTTCATGACATAAAAAGAGCACCTAGACAAGGGGGTCAAGTTAATTTCTTCATGATATAAAAAAGCAAACAGTGCCAAATTCTCTTATTGATTCCTTACAAGCGTTCTCCTGTCCTTAGATTTTTAACCCAAACCGAATCATGAGATGTCTGACATGGCCAAGAAATTCACGGAGGGCCTCTTCAGGATCATCGGGAAGATGACTCTCTGCCAAGAGATCATCTCCAACAGCCCCACTGCCATCATTCGCGTGGAAAGCGTACGCCGCCTGCGTAAGAAGATGCGCATTCAGTTGCTCAAATCGTCAAACCTTGCTGGAACAAACGGCATCACGGACGCGACGATCCGCGCGATTGACGCCCGGACGAAGCAGATCGTACTGGAGAACTCCTCCTCTGCCGCGGACATCGCCCTCTCAGGAACGTCATGGGCAACCGTGGACGCCTACGGCAACAGTGACCACGCCATCTACCTGTACGAGCGCCCAACGGCTGCGGTCGGCTCCTGGGGCATCGAGGACTTGATCAGCGAGGACAATCCTGAGAACTCCAGCATCGTCGGAAACTTCGGCGGGATCGACCGCACCGCTAGCGGAAATGAATGGGCTCGCGGCGGGGTGGTTGATCTCGAAGGCAACCCGATCACGAACTCCAGGGCGGACGAGGCTTGCACGATGATCGAGGTCGAGGGTCAGGGCCACGTCGATTTCTGGCTCACGACCCACGAGATTTACCGCGACGTGCTCCGCTTCGCCGAGGGCGACAAGCGGGCCTCCATGCGGGAGAAGATCGGGGACACATGGTTCCCCCGTGGATTCCTGGCCGGGCGACCAATCTATCCCTGCCAGATGTGTACTCCGCGGACGCTCTATGGCATCGACCGCAAGGCCCTCTGGTATCCCGAAAACAAGCCTCTCGATTGGGAGGATGATGACGGTGCGATCATGGCCCGCGTTCAAGAGAAATGGGCCTACGAGGCGTTGCTGACCCGGATGTACCAACTGGTCGGCATCCCGAATTGCCACGCCCTGATCAAGAACGTTGCGTCCAGCAGCCCCGTTCAGTAGCGGGCCGTTTGTGCATTGGAATTGGTCCGTACGATTCCCCGGGGCTCTCTCCGGGGAGCCTGCGGACGGCAAGGAGATAGATCATGTCGCAAGATCCAAGACGGATTGATTACGACCGCAATGCGCCGCTCGAAGCAGCGGTTCGGATTGCGGACGACTTGTTCCTGGGAACCGGGAACGTCCTTTACGTGGACAACTCTGGACAGAACAAAGCTCACCTGCCGGGGATGTTCGCGTATTCCACCATCAAGGAAGCGCTGGCGCACACGCTGGCGAACCGTGGGGACATCATCCACTGTCTGCCCGGCCATGTGGAAACGGTGGATTCTGCCGCCGCGCTGGACATGAACGTCGCAGGCGTGACCGTCATCGGGCATGGTCGCGGCGCCAAGCGCGCCCAGATTGAGTTCACGACGGCGACGACGGCCTACGTCCTCGTGTCGGCGGGCGGGGTGTCATTCATCAACATGGACTTCCGCAACAAGTTCGACGATCTCGCCAGGGCGGTTCTGATCGAAGGATATGGCACGCGGTTCGAGGGATGTCGGTTCATCAACCATTCGCGAAACGATTACGAGACGTTGATCTGGATCGACTACGCCGATCTCAGCTTGACCGATCTCGCGTCGGCGGATGGGGCCACGGCCACAGGCTCGACGATCACCAGCGCCACCGGAGGCTTCAAAGATGACATGGTCGGGGCATCTTTCGAGGTCACGGCGGGAACAAGTTGGACGGCGGAGCGACACACCATCGTTGCGGTGAACAGTTCGACGTCAATCACGATTCGAGATGCCGCCGGAAGTACGGCCACGCTGACCAGTGGCAGCGGTTCGGTCTCCAAGGCGAACGACGTCGTCATCAACAACTGCCAGTTCGACAACGTCACTCTGGAGGGGAGTCCCGGGGCGACCGCCGCGATCAACATCGCGGGCATCACCGAGCGATGGGAAATCACCAACTGCCGCTTCGATGGCTTTTGGGCCACGTCCTGCGTCAATGCCATCACCCTCGCCAGCTACGAAATGCTGATCGAGGACAACGTGTTCCTCAATCGGGACACAACGACCGCAGCGGGTGGAATTGATCTGGTCTCGGGTTGCACCGGGGTTGCCAAGGGCAATTACGGCGTGCATCTCTACACCACGGCCATCCAGGTCTACGATCTGGCGAGCCTGGAGAACGCGCTGAACTACCACAGCAACGAGCTTGCCAAGTACGGCATCCTCTACGGAACGGCGGACACTTAGGGAGTGATCTCATGGGCACGGCCCTTGATTACCTTCCAGCCGAAGAAGTTTACCTGGCTCTCTCGCGGAGGCGCGGCGCGTATGGTCGCGTCTTCGCGCCAGGCCAGACGTTCTGGCTGGACAACAGCGATTCACAGACATCGGACGTCGCCGGTCGGGGCTCGCTTTTCTCGCCGTTCAAGACGCTGGCGTTTGCGGTATCCCCATGCACAGATCGGACGAGCGGCGTGGAGGGAAAGAGGGTAGATCCTGGTGGTCGCCGTAGCATTAAAAAAAACAACTCAACAGGCTGTCGTGTACTCACATAGTC
>CAJVYZ010000543.1 GCA_913009915.1 uncultured Gemmatimonadota bacterium
TGTAGTATAGTTTTTTTTTTTTTCAAGCAGAAGACGGCATACGAGATATATCAGTGTGACTGGAGTTCAGACGTGTGCTCTTCCGATCTGTCGCCGCGTTCACCGGTCCGGCTCTCGCGGCCGGAGTGCCCCGGCTGAGCAGTGCCTACCACACCCCCATTCCCGCCGTTCAGGGTGTGGCCGCCGGACACGTCCCAGGCGGCGAGGGGCTCCTCGAAGTTGCCACGGCCAAGACCAGGGTGACGGCGATCAAGCGGCACGACCGCCGGGAATCCCTGGTGGTCCGGTTGTACAACATGACCGGCGACCCGGTCGAGGAGACCGTGACCACGGGAAGCGCTATCATCGAGGCTTGGCGTATCGATCTCCTGGAGGAACGGCTCGAGCCAGTCCCCGGTACCGGGAACCGGCTCATGATCGATCTGCGTGGTCATGAAATCGTGACCCTCGAGCTGGTGCTCGAGGGTCACGGCTGATTCCGTCCTACTGTACTCGATAGCGCCAGTTGACGATTCCCTCGACGCTTCCCTGGGCCGCGAATTCCGAGCGACCATTGGGCTCGAGTGCCGGGATGGCCACCTCGACTGAAGCCAGGACCGCGCCGTCGTCGCCGGTGAATTCGAAAACCAGATCGATGGCTGCGGACGCCCGTCCGCGGCCCAAGGCCACACCGGTTATGGTCATGAGCCCGGGCGAGTTCTGGATCGTGATACTGTCGATGGTGATCGGCAAGCCGTCGAGCCGCTTGGACGCATCGTTGGCCTTGTTGTCCCGCTGATAGACGTAGCCCTGCACCAGAAATTGGTATGACAACTCGTGCAGCGGTTCACGGGCGATGGACCGCTCCGCTACCGCAACCAGTTTGGGGCCGTCTTTCAAGTTGTTGTATGCCAACCCCAGGTTGATCATTGCCAGCCGGTTACTGGGCTCGGTTTTGAGGGCGCGGGAAAAATCGGCTGCCGCGGCCTGGTAGTTCTGTTCTTGGAACTTGTTCACGCCGCGGCTGATGAGGAACCGTGCCGAGGTCGTGTCCATAGTCGCCCCGCCGGCGCCACCCATACCCGCCATGATCGCCTGGGCGCTGTCCACCTGTCCCATCGCCTGGAACACGGTGGCGATGTTGCGCTGGATCATCTCGTTGTCGGGTTTCCTTGCCGCCAGGACCCGGAACGCAACCAATGCCTCGGGGTAGCGCTCCCCGGTGAAATAGATGCGCGCAATCTGGGACTGCGCCGACCACAACGACGTAGTGTCATTCGTTGCGGCTGCCATGTCGGCGACTATCTGGAGGTACTTCACGGCGCTGTCCACCTCGCCGGCCGTGGCGTAGATCCTCGACAAGCGCCGCACGGCATTGCGGCGAACCCGGACGCCGGATTCCGTCGTGTCCTCGACACCCAACGCCGCGTTCAGGTAGTAAATGTTACTGTCCGGCTGCTCGGCACGTTCCTGGATCGAGGCCATGACGTAGTACGTGTCCGCCTCGCCCCGGTAAATACTAAGGCCGACCCGGTAGGTGGCGAGGGCAGAGTCGATCTCGGAACGCTGCATCTGCCCGAGGGTGTAGTTCCTGACGGCGATCCAGGTGTTGCGACGAAAGGTTGCCACTTCAGACGCGCATTCCGGAGCCAAAGCCTCGACCCGGATAAAAGAGCTGTCGGCTCCCAGGATATCGGCCTGATAGAGATATACCCGGCCCAGGATGTACCAGGCTCCCGGGTTGTCCGCCTGATCGTCGTCGGTGATCGCTTCGGCAACGGTTCTTCGCGAGTCCTCCAACAACCGTTCCCTGTTGCTCGTGTTCCGCATGGCGGTCTCGACATAGACCGCCGCTCCCCCGACCCGAAAATGCCCCGGCTTGATGCCGCACTCCGGATCCTCGAATAGCACAGGCTGAGCCCGGAGAACCAACTCTCGGAGTTCCGGGGAGAGCTCCTGTGCTGCTAGGGGCGCTGCCCATGCAAAGGCAAACAGCATGAGACACGATCGTCGCATGATTTCTCCCGAGGCCGTTCGTGGTCGGATGAGTCGGCCCAATTCAGCCTCCTGGCTGGGTGGCAGGGCCGAGGACCGTTTGTCCAAGGTACCGCCAGGAGACAACTCTGCAATACCGGGAGCCTGGGAGGGTCCCGGAGCGTTACTAGAGAGGAAGGAGGCCGGCGGCGCCATGACAGCGCCCGGCCTGAAAATGCAGCCGACATGGAGGTGAATCGTGTCTACACCATTGATTGATCACACCGGCACTGAAGTAGCCCCGGATATCGCCGTGCTCACCCCGTCCATCATCGATCTGATCGGCCACGCTGCCGAGACCGATCAGGTGGCGCTCAACAACCATCCCGGCGGCCTGGCCATTTTTGCTCCGGTAGCCTTCCCCGGCGGAGTCGGCCAGGGACAGCTCTGTGCCGAGGCCTTCTGCTACCGTGGGCGGGTACGGCTCGACGTCCGCTTGGGGCACAACCGGGTATTCGCCAGGCCCGACGGCACTCCGTCGGGCCGGAGGCTGTACCTCAACGATTTTGTGGCCTCGACCACGCTCGAGCCCGGCCAGGAGGTCGTTCCAGACGCCTTCGTGCAGCACGTCATGGATGGCGTGGCCCGGGCGCGGGCCGCCGTCCGGCGTCACAACGCCGATCCCGGCGCCTATTGGCAGGAAATCTTCGTGGCGGAGGCCAGCTGAGCACAGAGCCCCGCGAAGGCCGTGGAACCACTCGCCGGGTGAGTGTGTTTCACTTGCGGG
>CAJVYZ010000544.1 GCA_913009915.1 uncultured Gemmatimonadota bacterium
ATTGTCGTGTCTCTCAATCTGTGTCTAGGAGTTAGACGTGCGCTCTTCCGATCTTTTTTACTTTGTTTTTTATTTTTTTTTTTTATGTTCTTTTTTTTTTTTTTCAAGCAGAAGACGGCATACGAGATATATCAGTGTGACTGGAGTTCAGACGTGTGCTCTTCCGATCTAAGGATTCACCCCCAAGTTCCTCAAGCACTACGCCCACTTGGCGGACGAGGTTCGGTCCGCCGCCGAGGCGTACCGGGAGGATGTTCGTGCCGGCCGATATCCGGATGCGGAACACAGCTTCGACTAAACGGCACGTCATGCACGTCACCACCCAAGTGCCCGAGCTGCAGACGTGGATCGCGGGGCGCCGCTCCGCGGGCGACCGCATCGCCCTGGTACCCACCATGGGCTACTTCCACGATGGTCACCTGGCGCTGATCGACGAAGCTCGGCGCCAGGCAGGGAAGGTAGTGGTGAGCAGCTTCGTCAACCCACTGCAGTTCGGGCCCGGCGAGGACCTGGACCAGTACCCGCGCGATGATGAACGTGACCGGCAGCTTGCCGAAGACCGCGGCGTCGATCTTCTGTTCCGCCCCAGTGTGGCCATCATGTACCCGCCTGGCTCGGAGATCCACGTCGTCCCGGGTGCGGCCGGGGCCGATTGGGAAGGGACGTTCCGGCCAGGCCACTTCGAAGGCGTGCTGACCGTCGTCGCCAAACTGTTTCATCTGGTGGCTCCCGACGTCGCCTGTTTCGGACAGAAGGATATCCAACAGGCGACGCTCGTCCGGCAGATGGTGCGCGATCTCGACTGGAACGTCGACATCGTCGTGGTGCCCACCGTCCGTGAACCCGACGGCCTGGCCCTCAGCAGCCGCAACGTGTACTTGAGCGAATCGGAACGGCGCCAGGCCCTGGGCTTGAGTGGCGCCCTGGCGGAGGCCCATCGGGCATGGCGGGCCGGCGAGCGGACAGCGGCCGGCGTCAAGGCGCGGATGCAGAGCCACCTGGACGCCGTCGGCCGGTTGGAAATCGAGTATATTGCCGTGGTCGACCCGGCCCGGTTCCAGCCGGTCGCGGCGGTCGACGACGAGACAGTGGTGGCCGTGGCCGGCCGGGTCGGCCGTACCCGGCTCATCGACAACATCGTGCTGAGCAGGGGGCTCGGTTGACCACAACTGGCCCGCACAAGGCCTCATTGGCGGGTCGGTATGCCACCGGCCGTCACCCAATCCACACCCTGAACCGTCTTCGATAAGTGACCGCTCGAGAAACTCCCGCGATCCTGCGCCGCACGCTCCCGTCCTGGGCAACCATGACGGACGAGCGGCTTGCCCACGTAGAACGTGTCGCCGAACTCGTGGTGCAGTGGGCCGAGGCCTTGGGCGTGCCTGATAATGAACGGCACCGCTGGCTCAAGGCCGTGTGGCTGCACGACGCCATGCGCGACGCTCCAGCCGAGGAATTGAAGCAATGGGCGCCGAGTGCCGATGGCCCCATCAACCTGCGGCATGGTCCCGCCGCCGCCGCACGGGCCAAGGCGGAAGGGGAAACCGATCGCGGCGTGCTCGACGCCGTGCGCTACCATTCGATTGGCCTGACGGAGTGGGACATGGTGGGCCGCATGCTTTATTGCGCCGACTTCGTCGAGCCAGGGAGGCCCTTCGACCAGGACAAGCACCGGGAGTTGGCCGATCGGTTGCCCCGCGACGTGGACGGTGTGCTGCGAGAGGTACTCCAGCTGCGGGTGACCTACATGGTGCGTTCGCGTTGGCCACTGCCGGAACCGACGGTTCGATTTTGGAATTCTCTGTTCGCGACAAGCGACTCCGACTGATCCTCCTCGCCATCGCGGCGTTGTTGCTCATCGCGGTGGCCGTCTGGCCCCGCAAGGATGTTGTGGAGGGCTACGCCTATCCCATTCCCCCACAAGACGCCGACAACACCATCGAAGTTCTGAACGGGACAAACCGTCGCGGATTGGCGCGGGACGGAACGCGGTGGCTCCGAAGCGAAGGATTCGACGTCGTGTCGTTCGGGAACGCCCGGCCCGTCGACAGCACGCTGATACTCGTGCGCCGTGGTTCGGCGGAGATCGGCGACCGTCTGCGGGCCGCTCTCAAGACGGGGCTCATCCGCTTGGAACCCGACTCCCTCCGGCGGGTGGATGCCACCGTCATACTGGGGAGCGACTATCAGCCGGCGGCAGGTTTCAGTCCCTGATCACGGGTGCCACGATCCCCACCACGATATCCATGACGTTGGTTCCGGTAGGCCCCGGGACGAACAGCGCCTCTGCCGACGACAGCGCTTCGTAAGAAGCGTGCCCGGAGAGCGCCCGACCGGGATCGGCTCCCGCCACCTGCATGGCTCGCCAGGTGTCGGCCGTGACGATGGCCCCGGCTGCATCCGTTGGTCCGTCCCGGCCGTCGGTGCCGGCCGCTAGCAGCCCGATGGCCGATCCCTCAAACGCCGAGAGGGATCGTGCCGCCGCCAGCGCCAATTCCTGACAGCGGCCGCCGGGCGCCGTCGGCGGAGTGTCGAACGTCACCACCGTTTCACTACCCCATACAAACAGGGATGTGGTGTCGAGATCGGAAGAGCGTCGTGTAGGGAAAGAGTGTAGATCTCGGCGGTCGCCGTACCATTAAAAAAAAAAAATCTATAACATATTTCCTCTTTCCCGCCTGCATTTTACTCACCTCCCTTTCTCCTCCTAACATCCTCACCATTCATCCTTGA
>CAJVYZ010000545.1 GCA_913009915.1 uncultured Gemmatimonadota bacterium
CGAATCCGAGTCCGTAGGGGAGTACCGGTGCGAAGGTGTCGACGAACAGGAAGGCTGGCACGGCCATCAGCGGTTGCGGCAGGGAGGAGAAAACGCTCCACCACGCGGACGAAGCGATCGACGCTCCTCGGGGCCGCATGGCGGCTGTGATGGCCAGTCCCTCGGGGATGTTGTGGATGGCAATGGCGATGGTGATCAGCGCCGCCAACGACTTCTCGCCGCCGAACGCCACGCCCGCGGCTACCCCTTCGGCAAACGAGTGACCGGTCATCACGATCACCTCACCATGAGCAGCGCTTTTTTGGGCGCTGATGGCTGGTGAGCGAGCCCTTCTTGCCAAACGGATAGGGCGGGGCATCATCGGAGCGGTGGCGCTGAGCATGGCCACAGTTGCGTCTACTCGGCTCGTAGTGTCGCCATCGGATCCATCGTGGCCCCGCGGCGCGCCGGAACGTAGCTTGCCAGGAGCGACACGGCCCCGAGAAACGCCGCCGCACCTGCGAACACGAGAGGGTCGCGTGCGGAGACTCCGAATAGCAGCGCCTCAATCAAGCTTCCTCCCAGGTACCCCACAGCCATACCGATGATAATGCCCGCCCCGACGGGCACCATGGTCTGCCGGATCACAAGCCGCACTACGTCTCCGCTCGTCGCGCCTAAGGATTGTCGAATGGCGAGTTCCGAAACGCGCAAGGAGACGACATAGCTTACGATGCTGTAGACCCCCAATGCGACGACGGCGAGTGCCAGAGCGCCGAAGACGGAGAACAGCACGGCGCCCAGGCGGAACGGCACCAGCTCCGGTCGCAGCCGGTCCTCAAGTGACTCAACAGCGACGAAGGGGAGGTCGGAGCGCACGGTCCGCATGGCTTCGCGAACCTGTTCGGCGATCGCACCCGCGTCCTGGCGTGCCCGAACTAGCAGATACGCATCGACGAACGAAGCGGGCTCCGGGTGCTGGTCCCGGGCAAGGTAGAGGATCGGGGGGATATCGGGGTCCAGATAGCTGCTCCGGTGGTCCTGCACGACGCCAACCACCATGGCGCAGTCGCCCCCGCGCAGTTGGGACTTGATCGCCAGGCAGATTCCGGTGGCCTCACCGTCGGGAGCGAGCAAACGCGCCAAGGCCTGATTGACGACCACTACAGGTGGACTGCCGGAGCGGTCCTCTTCCTGGATTCCCCTTCCGCGAAGCATAATGGCGCCGACGGTCTCGAAGTATCCGCCGCCGACCCAGTTCACATGAGGGCTCTCATCGATTGTGATCGAGGCTTGTCCCGCCACGCCGATTCCCGTCCGGTACCTGAGTTCGCCGAGCGGGGCGAAGATGCTTGTCGAGACGCGTTGCACCCCGTGGATTTGAACCAGCCGCTCCCGTGCGGCCTCGTAGATGGCTTCACGATCCGGCGGCTCGTAGCCGGCCCTCACCAGATCCATCGACACCACGAAGATTCGCTCAATATCGAGACCCGACTCCACGGATACCACCCTGTCCAGGGAGCGAACGAAGAGGCCGGCGCCGATCAGGAGAACCGCCGAGAGAGCGACCTGCACGACCAATAATCCGGAGCGCATCCGCTGATGGCCGGGACCCGCCATCGACCGAGACTCTTTGAGCCAACGAACTGGGTCTGCCCGCACGACGCTCATCGCCGACACCAGTGCGGGGACCGCCCCCGAAAAGAGCGCCACGAGGCTGGCGAAGCCCAGCAGCTGAGCATTTAGCTCGTCGGCCCCCGGTGGCAATGGGAACTGTCCCGCGATCAAAGAACCCCAGAATGCCAGGAGCAGGCCCGCCGCCGTGCCGAGGAATGTCAGCACGAGGCTCTCCGCGAGGACCTGGCGCACGAGCCTTCCTGGGCTCGCTCCCAAGGCGAGACGACTCGCCATCTCGCGGCGACGCGATATGGATCGTGCCAGTGACAGATTCGCGAGGTTCGAGGATGTCATCGCGAGGACTATCCCGGTTACCGCGAAGACCCACAGGGCGAGGTCGGCGGCCGCGGGTCTGTTCGGGCCGCTGCCGACGATCAAAGATGATACGAGGACACGCGGCGTCGGGTCGAGCTCGGGCGGAGCCGATCGCGCAAGCGCTTCCGCCGACTGCGTGGCGACGGTCCGAATGAGGCCCGTCGTGGTAAGGCGACCAACGAACCGCAGCACCGTCGTGAACAGGTTAGTGCGCCAATCGCCCCCTTGATCGTCCATGAGGCCAAGGGGTGTGGCCATGGCCAGAGGCACCCAGATGTCAACCTCTTCCGTCTCGATGCCCCTGAACCTCTCGTCGGCGACACCGACAATCACCACGCTCCGTCTGTTGATGGCCACGGAGCGACCGACCACGGCGCGGTCGCTTCCGAAGTGACTCCGCCAAAGCCGATGACTGATGACCGCGACCGGGTGAGTTCCGACCGTGCCATCCTCATCGGCGCGGTATATCACCGAAGCGCTCGTAAAACCAGAGCGCTCCCCGCGTTCGGTGCCGCAGGTGATCCCACCATTGTTTCCGAAGAAGGTCACCGTCACCGACGTCGGCGTGTACGTCGTGTCGATGTACACGATCGCTTCTGAGTAGATCGGAAGAGCACACGTCTGAACTCCAGTCACACTGATATATCTCGTATGCCGTCTTCTGCTTGAAAAAAAAAAAACATAGACCACACCAAGAATTACAGCGTCATTCACTGTCCTCTGTCTGACCTTTCCGGACTACTAGGACGTCTTCTATC
>CAJVYZ010000546.1 GCA_913009915.1 uncultured Gemmatimonadota bacterium
CCGGCCGCCATGGCCTTCAAGGGATTGGCGGAGACGATTCACGCCAAGATGGCCGGCCGGCGGATGGCGCTGCCGATCATCGAGGGGTAGGGCCGGTGGGATTCCGGGATTCCGGGAGTCCGGGAGTCCGAGAGTGTGGGATTGGGGTCACGAGCAATACCAATCGATCAATTTCGGATTCCCGAAATGCCGGGATTCCGGAATCCCCTTCCATCACTTGAGTGGCTCTAGTCGATCCAGAGCACGGTGACCTGACCGAGCGAGCTCTTGAGGCTGATGTCGAGGTGACGGTCGGCCTGCCCGTAGTTGTGGGAGACATACTCACCGTCGCGCTTGACGAACCCCTGGGGGTCGAGGATCGTCAAGAAGTTGTTCGTGGTCATCCTGACCCCGAGTCCGCGCGGTAGCTTGATGGTCAAGCCGCCGGCGGCCATGCTGGCCTCGAGTCGCATGTCACTGCGCCAGATTCCGCTGAAATCGAGCATCGCCGTGCCGACACCGCCGTGGAAGGCGATGGTCTGGCAGCGACTGTTGCCCAGCCCAGATACCTTGAACTCCGCGGCGCCCGCCCGGAACTCTCCCCGGCGGCACCCTACCCGGTTGGGTTGAGTGAACCGGACGACCGTCCGGCTGCCGCCGTTGTGGAGCGTGAAGGCGACCAGTCGCATCCCCCCCAATTCCAACTCGGCGTTCACCGCCTTGAGCCTGGCGTCGAGGGTGATGTCTACCACCGACGACAGCACCAGATTGGCCGCTTGGTCGAGCTGCGTGGCCTTGGAAACCCGCAATCCTCCGCCGCCAATACTCTCCAGGCCCAGGACCACATCGCCGGCTACCGGGTCGTAGATTCCCAGGGGCCTGAAGCGGTCGGCATCGTACACGATTTCCATGTTGTAGAGCAGGCTGGCACCACCGGGCGCAAGCCTGAGCGTGCCGGACGCCAGACGAACCGTGGCCGTGAGGTTGATCTCGCCGTGGACCTGCCGGGCGGCGCTGAACGAGCGCATCGTCTGGCCGTGCGCCAATCCCGTCCCCGCCCCAAGTGACAGGACGAGGAGTGTGGCCCCTCCCCAGAGCGGGTTGCTCATGCCGGTGGCGGGGTGGGCCTGGTGGTGGGCCGGCTGGCTGCGGGGGCACCGAACTGTGGGGTGGCCCACAGGTACTCGTCCGTCATGGCTTCCGGCGGCAGGATACGTCCGGCAAAGCCCTCGCGCAGTCCCGCCCGGCTGAGCAATGCGGCGCCGAAACCGGCCGTGCCCAGCAGCCAGGTCACCAGCAGGGCGATGCCCTTGATGACGTCGCCGGCGAACGGCACCCAGCCGAAGATGACCCAGAAGGCCCACAGGGCGGACAGCCCGATGAGCCCCACCAGCAGATACCGGTAGCTGTTGGGCGAGGACACCGTGAGACCCGCCGCCATGCGGCGCCGGATGTAGGTCTCACCCATGGCATGGGCCATGGCCAGGTAGCCGCCGACGCTGGCCAGGATTACCAGGAGAGCGTAAACGATGACGGCGAACGGCAGCAGCAGGATGCCGGCCACGCTCAGCACCAGTCCGACTACGATCATGCCGAACGTGGGGAGCACCAGGATCTGGCCCAGGAGCCCCACGATGAACGAGCGGCCGAACGAGTGCGAGATGGTATCGGACACTATTTCGAGATTGGGACGGGCGAACAACACGATACCGAAGCCCAACACCGCCAGGGACAGGAACACGCCGGCCACACCAGCCGCCTTCTGCAGCGTGGCTACCACGGGGGACACGGGCACCACTTGGGCCACCGGCGAGGTAAGAGGCTGGACCAGGGAACTCAAGGTACGGATTTCTCCGGTGATCTCTCCCCCAAGGTCGTGCACCTGGCCGTTGTAGGCCAGCACGCTTCCCGAGATGAGGGCGCCGGGGTGGACGATGATGTTGCCGTCGACGGTCACCAGGTTGCCGTCCAACTGGCCGTAGATGTCGGCCGAACCCTTCACCACCAGGATGTCTCCACTCAGGTGCTCGTTGGACCCGATGCTGAACTCACCTAACTGGGTGCGGCCACCCACCACCGAAAGACGCAAGTCGCTTCCGGCCTGCATGGAGATCTGGAACAAGATAGGCTCGATGAATTCGAGCTCGTCGAGCCGGCGTTCCGCTTCGACCAGCCATGCTCGCTCCGCCTCGGGGTCGGAGCCCGGTTCGAGACTCGAGATGAGCCGCGCAGCGAGCCGGGCTAGGCTGCGCCCAACGCAGCTGCGGCGTCCTCTGAAAGTTCCACGCGAGCGAAGTTCTTCACAGGATAGAGATAGTCCTCGCCGGACTCATCCACGACACGTAGATATCCGTCCTCGTCGGGCCGCTCCTCGGAGACGACCGCGTAGAGCTTCCACAGCTCGAGATCGTCGCACCCTTCGTTCGAAATACAGACGACAAATCGCTTCGCCTTCTTACCCATCGCACCAATCCAGGAAACGCTTGATCTTCATACCTCGTCGGCCGACGCCGTGCGCCTCGTACCAGTGTAGCTCTGCGCGACGGATCTCGCCACGCTCGTCACGAACCTCGGCAATGAGATCGGAAGAGCGTCGTGTAGGGAAAGAGTGTAGATCTCGGTGGTCGCCGTATCATTAAAAAAAAAAAAAATCATATGCGACGCAGCACAGGAGTACTTGTACCCTATACAAGTACATGTATCTGACGGTTTCGCTAATTCATCTATCATCTCTAATCGGTTGT
>CAJVYZ010000547.1 GCA_913009915.1 uncultured Gemmatimonadota bacterium
CGGGGGCAGTGATGCTCTGGCGGCCTTTGTCGTGAGAGGGCGGTAATGGCGGAAGCGGCGGCAGATGCGGTTAAGGCATTATCGTATCAGTGGTTGACGTGTGAAGTGGCTAGCTGACACCCTGGGGCTGCCCCGCTGCCCCGCTGCCCCGCTGCCCCCACCACCCCCGGCGCCCCCGCGACACGCTCCGTGAAGCCCGCTTGCAACAGGGAGTCATCCCGGGCTCCTGGAGGTGACGGGAGTGCGCTCTCCGTTGCGGCGGTAAACTGTTGTTGTGCAATACGTTATGGTGGCTGAAGCAGGCGGACGCATCCCCCGGTGTCCCAGGGCACATCCCTTGCCCTTCCCTTAGGCAGGGTGACGCCCCACGTGCCGCGTGGGGCGGTCTCCGGTTATGAACCGTATTCCAAATATTCGGTATCTCTATGATGCAAGATCTGTCAGTGAGCGCACCCGAGATCGTGGTTGAGTCTTCGAGCGAGGTGGATACTTCCACCGTGTTGACGCCGGAGGCATTGGGCTTCTTGAGTGAATTAGCCTCGCGGTTTGCGCCAAGGATCGATGCCCTCCTGCGCCAACGGGCCGACCGGAGGGAGCGTCTCCGTGCGGGGGAACTCCTGGCTTTTCTGCCCGAGACCAGGGTAGTGCGCGAGGCGGACTGGAGGATTGCTCCGATCCCCGACGACCTGCAGCAGCGGCAAGTGGAAATCACCGGGCCCGTCGACCGCAAGATGATCATCAATGCACTCAATTCTGGTGCGGACGTCTTCATGGCGGACTTTGAGGACGCCAATTCGCCCATGTGGGCGAACATCATCGCCGGGCAACAAAACCTGATGGACGCTGTTCGCCGCACCATCGATTTCATCGATCCGGCGAGCGGCAAGCACTATTCGCTGGCGGATCGGATAGCGACGCTCATGGTCCGGCCCCGCGGACTGCACTTGCCCGAGCGTCACTTGACTCTCGACGGCGTTCCGGTGCCGGCCGCCTTGGTCGACTTTGGCCTCTACTTCTTCCACAACGCATTGCCGCTTCTCGAATGCGGTACCCGGCCGTACTTCTACCTCCCCAAACTTGAGAGCCACAACGAAGCCCGTATGTGGAACGAAGTGTTCGTTTTTGCCCAGGAGCATTTGGCGGTGCCCCGAGGGACCATCAAGGCCACCGTTCTGATCGAAACGGTGCCGGCGGCGTTCGAAATGGACGAGATCCTGTTCGCCCTGCGTGAGCACTCCGCTGGCCTCAACTGTGGGCGCTGGGACTATATCTTCAGCTTCATCAAGTGCGTCCGGGGTGATGCAGGGGCGGTCCTTCCCGACCGGTCCTTGATCACCATGGAACAACCCTTCATGCGGGCCTACACTCAGCTGGCGGTCAAGACGTGCCACCGCAGAGGGGCGCATGCCATGGGCGGCATGGCGGCACAGATCCCCATCAAGAACGATCCGGAGGCCAACGATGCGGCGCTCGAGAAGGTCAGGGCCGACAAGCGGCGTGAAGCCGAGGACGGTCATGATGGGACGTGGGTGGCGCACCCGGCTCTAGTGCCGGTAGCACGCGAGGTGTTCGCTTCGTATCTCGATGGTCCCAACCAACTCGACCGAATGCGCGAGGACGTGAACGCCACCGCCGAAGATCTGCTGGCGGTGCCGACCGGGGAACGGACCGAAGAGGGGCTGCGACTCAACATCAGGGTCGGTATCCAGTACCTCGAAGCGTGGCTGCAGGGGAGAGGTGCAGTGCCGCTGTACCACCTGATGGAAGACGTGGCCACTGCAGAAATATCACGAACGCAGGTGTGGCAGTGGGTCCGGCATCAGGCAACTCTTAGTGACGGAAGGATCGTCACCCCCGCTTTGGTCGAGATGGCCATCTCCCAAGAGTTGAACGTGATTGAATCCGAAATCGGGGAGGCGCGGATGCACAGCGGTCGTTTCGAAGAAGCCACCGATCTGTTTCGTCAGTTGTGCCTGGCGTCCGAGTTGGTCGAATTCCTGACGATTCCGGCTTATGCCATGCTCGAGACCGAACAGCTCATCCACTACGAAGGGAATTGAACATGGCCGCAGCGACAAGCGCGATGCCTGAGACCATACCCGAACTCGATCACCGCGCCGATCGCTGGGCCGGCGTCCACCGGCCCTACTCGGCCGAGCAAGTGGAGCTGCTCCGGAACACCATCGCCATCGAACACACTCTCGCCAACATAGGAGCGCGCCGTCTGTGGGATCTCCTCACGACCCAGGACTACCTCCCGGCGCTTGGGGCACTCACCGGCAATCAAGCGATGCAGCAGGTCCGCGCCGGGCTGCAGGCTATCTACGTGAGCGGCTGGCAGGTCGCCGCCGACGCCAATCAGGCGGGACAGACGTATCCCGATCAGAGTCTCTATCCCGTCAACAGCGTCCCACAGCTGGTTCGCCGGATCAATCAGGCGCTCATGCGGGCCGACCAGATCGAACACGCGGAACAACAGGGAGAGGGCCCCTACTGGTTTGCCCCGATCATTGCCGACGCCGAGGCCGGATTCGGCGGCCCGCTGAACGCGTTCGAACTCATGAAGGCCATGATCGAGGCCGGGGCACCCGGCGTCCACTTCGAAGACCAACTGTCCTCGGAGAAGCAGTGCGGTCATCTGGGCGGTAAGGTGCTGATTCCAACGGCCCACTGCATCAGGACACTGGTGTCGGCCAGGTTGGCTGCCGATGTCCTCCACC
>CAJVYZ010000548.1 GCA_913009915.1 uncultured Gemmatimonadota bacterium
GCGATAACCTTTGAATTGATGTGGTGATTATGAATAACAATAGAGTGTGTTGGGGTGGGGGGGGGCGGGGGGGGGGTGTGATGTGTGGTTTTTTTTTTTTTTTTTCAAGCAGAAGACGGCATACGAGATATATCAGTGTGACTGGAGTTCAGACGTGTGCTCTTCCGATCTAGGACCAAGGACGTACCCAGGGCGGCACACAACTTTCGATTCTTTGCGCAATGGCAGGAGATGGCCGGCACCAAGGCGTTCGACAAACCGTGGGACGGTACATTCGGCTACGAGTTGCGAGAGCCTATCGGGGTGACGGCGGCGATCTCACCATGGAACTTCCCGCTCATGCTGCTCACCTGGAAGGTGGCGCCCGCCCTGGCGTTTGGGTGCACTGTGGTCGCCAAGCCGGCCGAGCAGTCTCCGGTCACCGCTTCGATACTTGCTGAGATTTGCGCAGAAGCGGGTGTTCCCGCTGGTGTCTTCAACGTCGTGAACGGCTTCGGCCCAGGGTCGGCAGGCGAGGCGTTGACCCGCCACCCTGACGTTGCGGCCATAACATTCACCGGTGAGTCGGCGACAGGGCGAGCGATCATGGGCGCCTCGGCGGACGGCCTGAAGAAGCTCTCGTTCGAGCTCGGAGGCCGGTCGCCGTGCATTGTGTTCGGAGATGCCGACCTCGACGCAGCCGTCCAGGGGGCGCTGCGGGGCGTGTTCTACAACCAGGGCGAAGTGTGTCTGGCCGGCTCTCGGATACTCGTCCACCGGTCGATCTACGACGAGTTTTGCGGTCGTATGGTTGCCGGAATCAACGAGTGGAAGGTTGGCGACCCGTTCGATCCGACCACCCGGGTGGGGCCGATGGTGTCCAAAGAGCACCTCGACAAGGTGTTGTACTACATCGACCTCGCTGAAGAAGAGGGCGGCAAGCGGCTCGCCGGAGGTCAGCGGATCACCGACGGCGCCCTAGGCCGAGGCAACTTCCTCGAACCGACCATCTTTGCCGATGTCGACAACTCGATGCGGGCGTGTCGCGAGGAGATATTCGGCCCGGTCGCGGCGGTGATGCCGTTCGACACGACCGAGGAGGCCATCAGTATCGCCAACGACTCCCCCTACGGCCTGGCGGGGATGGTGTGGACGAAGAATCTCGACACCGCCCACCAGGTGGCCAGGAGGATGAAGACAGGCAATGTGTGGATCAACTGCTTCTTCGTGCGCGACCTGCGGCTCCCCTTCGGCGGGTACAAGAGCTCGGGGATCGGACGGGAGGGTGGCGACTATTCCTATGAGTTCTTCACCGAGGCCAAGGCCGTAGTGGTCAAACTCGATTGAGGCGGTGCGAAATTCGGGTGCAGGCAGGACAGTTCGCTGACCTTCCAACCGATCGCTGTGTGGCGGTCGGCGACGGGCGCGCCCTCGTGGCCAGGGTAGGCGATGCCATAGTGGCATTCGAGAACCGTTGCCTCCACCAGAACTCGCCGCTGGCGGGCGGCCGCCTCCATGAAGGAGTCCTCACCTGCCCGATGCACTTCTGGCGCTACCGGCTGCCAGAAGGGAGGCTGGTGGGCCACCAGCGTGAGCTCGCATCCTTCTCCGTTGAGGTCCTCGATGGTGTGGTGTTCGTGGACCTCCCTGAGCCCGAGCGGGAAACCTCGACGCGTGAACGAATGCTCCGCCATGCGCGTGAGTGGAGCAGGGATGGCGGGAGCACGTGACGTCTGGGGCGCCTCCTACCGAACTCGCCGTCATCTGGGACATGGGCGGCGTGTTCAGCGAGTACTTCACCGAGGTGCTGGTCTCAGTCGGGCGTGCGCAAGGTTGGCCGCTTGCTCGCATTCCCCTCGGGCCGACCGGCGATGTCGCCGACCCCGCATACGGCGACATGAGCGAGGGCCGGATCGAGGAGAGCGACTATGTGTCGATCTGCGCCGCCCGCCTGGCCGCCGAGGGCCTCGAATTCAATCCCAGGACAGACACTGATTGGAGCCTGCACCAGCGGCCGGGAACCTGGGCTCTGATCGAGCGGCTTCACTCCCTCGGCCGTGTTCAGGCCATCCTGACCAACGACGCTTCAGCGTGGATGGGCGCCGACTGGTGGGAGCGGTGGGAGCCGGCTCGATTCTTCGCCTCGATCGTCGATGTGGCGACGCTCGGGGTCCGCAAGCCCCATCCGGACGCCTACGTGGCCGCCTACCAAGCCATCTCACGCGATCCAGGGGCCTGTCTTTTCGTCGACGACACGGTCGTGAACTGCCGGGGTGCAGAGGCAGTCGGCATGCAGAGCGAATGGTTCGACATCACCAACCCGGCCGCGAGCATCGCGGCCCTGACTGAAAGGCTTGGCCTCTCGTGAGCACCAGATCACAACCAACCGTAACCCTCGCCGGGGCGACATCAGTCCTCGTTGTGGCCATCGAACAGGCGCTGGACCTCGGGGTGGCCGTGGTCCTCTCCATAGTTGATGCGGCAGGCAACCAGGTGGCGATGAAACGAATGGACGGGGCTCCCCTGCTATCGCTGAGCGTTGCAGCCGACAAGGCCTGGACCGTCACCGCCTTCGGCCAATCAACCCGGTGGTGGGCCGACCTCCTAGCAGACGATCCCGCCCTCGGCGCACTTGGGAACAACACCCGGCTGATGCCGATCCCAGGTGGGGTCCCGCTCGTCGCTGACGATCTGGTCGTCGGCGCGCTCGGGGTGAGCGGCGCAACCCCGGAACAGG